>NZ_RCWF01000018.1 GCF_003667345.1 Poseidonibacter antarcticus | reverse complement strand
GATATGGACAAAATTATAGGTATTTTACTTGTTGTCTCAGCTATAGTGACTTTATACTTTAGTTTCTTTAACGATGCTAAAATATTCGTTGGTTAAATGAAAAGATTAAAGATATAGAGGAGAACTTATGTCTAAAAAAGAATTGTCAGAATTAGAAAAATTAAAAGCTTCAAGAAATCCATTGAGAGTAATCGATGATGTATATAAAGAAGCTTTAGAGGGTATACCTTTAAGTGACGATTATATAGGATTGTTAAAATGGTATGGTATGTATCCTCATATTAATTCAAAAGGGCTAGAAGAAAAAAAGTATTTTATGAAGAGAATTAAAATTGTAGATGCAAAAATAAACTTAAAGCAATTAGAAGTTTTAGCTAAAATAGGACAAAAATATGCTAAAGGTTTGGTAGATTTTACAAATAGACAAAATATTCAATTTCATTATATTGAAATAAAGGACATACCTAAAATTTTAGAACTATTAGAATCAGTAGGTCTTACTTCTAGAATGGCATCAGGTGATGGACCTAGACC
The DNA here is from genome assembly GCF_003667345.1 of Poseidonibacter antarcticus. NCBI lineage: Bacteria > Pseudomonadati > Campylobacterota > Epsilonproteobacteria > Campylobacterales > Arcobacteraceae > Poseidonibacter > Poseidonibacter antarcticus. The sequence goes on along the minus strand of NZ_RCWF01000018.1, from coordinate 32,852 downwards.
AATCATGACATCTCCAATTGGAGGAATAGATCCTGAAGAAATAATTGATGCTTCCTATTTAGTAAAAGAACTTGATTCCTATTTTGACAAAAATGATGATAGGTTTTGTAATTTTTCAAGAAAATATAAAGTTGGTATTTCTGGTTGTGGAAAACATACAGCTAATCATGAAGTTCAAGATATAGCCTTTACTGCTTTTAAAGATGAAAATGGTGAAATATTATTTGATTTAACACTTGCTGGTGGACTATCTAAATCAAAACAAATTGCATATAGAGCAAAAAAGTATGTTGAAGCATGTCAAATAAAAGATGTAGCTGTAGTTTGTGCAGAAATATTTAGAGATCATGGTAATAGGGATAATAGAAATAAAGCAAGGGTTCGTCATTTAGTTAATGAATGGGGGCTTGAAGAATTTATTAAAGAAATTGAAAACAGATTAGGATATAGACTTAAAGATGGATTAATAGAACCTAAAATTACTCCCTTTGAAAATAGAAATCATTTTGGAATTAATAAAGCAAAACAAGAAGGTGAATCTTTTATTGGTTTTGCAACAAACTCAGGAAGAGTTGCAGGAGAAGATTTCAAACAAATAAGTGATATTTGTAATAAATACCATGTAAAAGGTATAGCCCTTACTCCAACTCAGAATTTTATTATATATGGAGTAAGAGATGAATATGCACTAACTTTAGCTGATGAAATTAAGGCATTAGGGTATCCTTATTCTCCTTCCCCTTTTAGAGCGAGACTTCAATCTTGCACGGGTAAAGAGTTCTGTAAATTTGGTATTACAGAAACTAAAGAATATGCGAAAGTTGTTGTTCGAGAACTAGAAAAAAAATTTCCTGATTTTAATGAAAACATAACAATGGCAATATCAGGTTGTGGAAATGCTTGTTCTCATCCTCAGATCTCTGATATTGGATTTATAGGAACTAAAGTAAGAGATAAAGAAGGAAATAGAGTTGAAGGTTATGATGTAATTCTGGGTGGACAACTACAAGGTGAAAAAGAAAGTAGATTCGCACATAAAACAGGTGTAAAAGTTACTGCAAATAATTTAGTAGATTTTGTAGGAGAGTTAATTAACTCTTATTCTTCAGATAATTTAGGACAGACTTCATTTAAAGAGTATTTAAATGTTATTGAACTACCCAAATAAATATTTTAAATTACTATAAGTCAAACTTCAAAACTTATAGTAATTTTTTTAATTAGACATTAATATGAATACCTTAACTGATGAGGAACTATCATTTATTAAAACAAGGAATCATTTTTATCTTTCATGTATTGGAGGAAATAATTGGCTATGTATTCAACATAAAGGTGGAGCGGTACTCTAAATTCATACTCAGAAATAAAAAATTTTAAGTTTTGGAACTTTATCTAAGTTTTATTTAGAATTGTTAGAAAGTTGTTTTTTAAGGTGTTTTGTATTTAATTGTCGAGTATTTATCAAAATTTACTACTTTATGTTCCAAATTTTTTTTGATTATACATGTAATTAAAATGAAATCTAACTAGTATATAATTAATAAAAAAGATTTATTATGAATTGGATTAAAAATCAACCTATTGCACATAGAGGATTATATAAAGGTTTTGAAATACCTGAAAATTCTTTATATGCTTTTAAAAAAGCTATAGATAATAATTATGCAATCGAATTAGATGTAAGATTAACAAAAGATGAAAAAGTAATAGTTTTTCATGATAAAAATTTAATAAGACTATGTGCAGATAGAAGAAAAATAAGAACTCAAAACTATGATGCAATTAAAAACATAAAACTTTTCAACTCAAATGAAACAATTCCAACATTAAGTGATGTATTAAAATTAGTAAGAGGAAAGGTACCTTTACTTATTGAAATAAAAAATCATGAAGAAATAGGATTATTTGAAGAGCTAGTAGTTAAACAATTAGAAGAGTATAAAGGTGAGTTTTCAATTTGCTCTTTTAATTATCATATCCTCCAATGGTTTAAAAAATATCATCCTTCTATTTCAAGAGGATTAATATTTGGAGATATTAAAAAGTTGGAAATAAAATATTATAAAATAACATTTTTATATCGATTTTTTAGGGTAAGACCAGATTTTATTTCACTTGATTATAAATTATTAGATACTTTTATTCCTAATTTTTGTAGATGGCTAAGAATTCCAATAATTTCATGGACAATTAATAACAAGAAAAAAAGAAGAAAAGCAATGGAAATAGTAGATAACATAATTTTTGAAAATATAAAAATTAAAAAACTTTAATCTTCTTTATTTTTATCTTTAAACTTTTTTTCTAGTTTAGCTGTAAAGTATGCTAGCATTATTACTACAAGTGTAACTATTCCAAAACCTATTAACTCAGATATAAAATCACTCAAAATGGAATAACCGTGTCAAGAACATCACCTGTTCCAGCAATTGTATCTCCAACAACATCTGGAGTCACCACATTTACTACTGCCCCTGCTACTTTAAAAGGAGCTGCAACTACACTTCCTACTATACAACCTTGAATGCTTATAGCAAAGAAAAAAAGAAATATTATTTGTGATAGTTTCATTTGTATTTAGTACCTTGAATTTTTATGTAAGTATATCAAAAAATGATTAGAAATAAAAAAAGGCAAGAGTAAAAACTCTTACCTTTTTTTTAAATAGATAGATGTATCATCCACCATACATTAGATTTGGTAACCAAAGAGCAATTTCTGGTATATAAGTTACAAGTAATAATCCTGCTAAAATTGTCATCGTCCATGGGAACGCTGCAACTATAACATCTTTTATACTCATACCTGTAAGTCCAGAAGTTACAAATAAGTTAAGTCCAACAGGTGGTGAAACCATTCCTAGTTCCATATTGATTGTAATTACAATACCAAAATGAATAGGATCAATTCCAAGTGCAACAGCAACAGGAAGTAATAATGGAACCATAATCATAATAATTGCAGATGGTTCCATAAATGAACCAGCTAAAATTAAAAGAATATTTACCATAAATAAGAACATATATTTATCAACATTTGCTTCAATTAACGCTTCAGTGATTCCTTGTGGAATATTCTCAATTGTTAAGAAGTGTGCAAATAGCATTGCATTTGCAATAATGAACATAATCATTGCAGTTGTTTTTGCTGAATCTAAAGCTGTATCAAAAAATTCTGACATTTTAATATCTTTATAAACAAATACAGAGATTACAAATGCCCAAACGGCTGCAACAGCTGCTGCTTCAGTTGGTGTAAATATTCCACCGTAAATACCACCAATAACAATAACAATTGTCATAAGACCCCATGAAGCATCCTTCATTTTTACAAGTCTTTCTTTAAATGGTGCAGGTTCAGTTCTTTTAAAACCTAATCTTCTAGCACCAATATAAGTAACAACCATCATCATAATTCCAAGCATAATTCCAGGAACAACACCTGCCATAAATAATCTACCAATAGAAACTTCAGCAGTAACTCCATATACAATTAAAACAATTGAAGGTGGAATTAAAATACCTAAAGAACCAGCAGTGGCAATTGTACCAACAGCATATTTCTTGGGATAACCAGCTTGAATAATTGCTCCAAACATAATAGAACCAATAGCAACAACAGTAGCAGGAGAACTTCCTGAAACTGCTGCAAAAATAATAGATGCAAAAATTGCAGAAATTGGTAAACCACCTGGAAGATGACCAACAATTGATTTTGCAAACTCAATAATTCTAGTAGCTGCACTACCTTTTGAAAGTAAGTTACCAGCTAAAATAAACATTGGAATTGCCATTAATGAATAATGATTGATTTTTTCAAACATCATTGATGAAATTTCAATAGGAGAAATATCTGTGAATATCATCATTGTTGTAAAAGTAGCAGCTCCTAAACAAATTGCAATAGGAGTTCCTAAAAGTACAAGGAATAAAAATATACCAAATAATAAAGCTACACTCATAGCATTCCTCCTGTTTTCTTTTCAACTTCTTTAACGATGTCATTTAAATGTTGAACAGATTTATTGTCTTTATCTTTTGAACTAACACCCATTCCAGCTAAAACTTGCTCAGCTTCGCTTTCTGCAACTACTTGACTATGTGGTGTTCTTATAATTTGTACAATTTTTTCACCAACTCTGTAAGCTGAAAAGAAAAATGCAATAGGAATCACTAAGTATATAATCCACATAGGCATATCCCATAAATCAATTGCTCTTTCATCGAATGGCATTACAATTTCTGTGATATATAAAATTCCATAATATGCAACTGCTAATAAAAATATTATAGTTACAGTATGTGAAATTAAAAGCATAATTTTTGCAATTTTCGAAGGCATTACATCTAAAAGAATTGTAACTGCAATATGTGCATCTTTTTTAAAACAATAAGCAGCACCAAAGAAAGCACTCCATAAAAATAAAAAGATAGTAAGTTCTGTTGCCCATACTAATGACGCATCAAAAGCATATCTTGCAACAACATTAGTAAAAGCAACAGCAACACCGGCTGTTATACCGAATGCTGCTATTGATTGATTTATAAAACCTATAGTTTTACTGATTAGATTAAACATAACTATTTAGTCGCTATTGTTTTCTCAATTAAATCTTTTCCGATTTTTCTATCAGAATAGAACTCAGGGTAAATTTTACTAACTGCTTTTCTCCAAGCTTCTCTTTGTTCTGGAGTTAATGTGCTAATTTCAAGTTTACCAGTTTTTTTAGCGTATTCTTTAATTAATTCTAATTGAGAATCATTTAATTGCGCTGCATATTCTCTTTCTTTTTCAGTTGCTTCATTCATAGCTTGAGTTACATTAGCTTGTAAATCAGCAGGTAATGAATTCCAGAATTTTTTAGACATTACAACTAAGTAACCTAAATAACCATGGTTAGAAATTGTTAAGTATTTTTGTACTTCATGGAATTTTTTAGTATAAATATTTGATATTGGATTTTCAGCCGCATCAATTACACCTTGTTGTAAACCTGAATACACTTCAGAGAAAGGCATCATTTGAGGATTTGCTCCTACAGCATGAAATTGTGCTTCTAATACTTTTGAAGACATAATTCTAAACTTTTGACCTTTTGCATCTTCTGGCATAGATAATGGGTTTTTATTTGAAGTTAATTGTTTAAATGCATTATCCCAGTAATTTAAAGCAACAATACCTTTTGCAGTTACTTTATCTTTTAACTCTTTTCCTACCTCACCATCTTGAACATCATGTAAATGCTTTGCATCTCTAAAAACAAATGGTAAATCAAATAGTGCTAATTGAGGTACAATTTTACCAAACTTAGAAAAAGATGGTGCTGCCATTTGAACAGAGTTTAATCTCAATGCTTTTAAAACTGCATTATCTTTGTATAACTGTGATGATGGATATACTTGAACGTCAATTCTACCTGCTGATAATTCTTCTAATCTCTTTTCAAAGAAATCTGCTGCTTTACCTTTTGGAGTATTAGCACTTACAACATGCGAAAATTTCAACGTATAATCTGCCGCCATAGATGAACTTGCTACCACTGCTGCCGCGATAGTTCCTATTAATAATTTTTTCATAATTATATCTCCTTAATTTTGATATTAAAAAATTATAGTCTAAACTTATGTATCAATTATGTATTTTTAATGAAATTATAAAAGTTTTTTTGTATTAAAATAATCTAGAAAACTCATATTAATTAGAATATTAAAGAAAAAAATAAGTTTATAAAAGTACTACCTTTAGTAGTACTAAAAAAGTAAATAATGGAAGCTTGTAAAACATTGATTTTAACCATATTTTAAACAAATTTAAAGTATATTATTGCACTTTACTATGGAATATATAAAAATTAATGTATAAAGGAAAATGATGGGTTGTAATTTAGACTTACTAACTTCTTTTAAAGATAACTGTGGTTTTGGTCTTGTTGCTGATATGAAGAACAGACAAAGTCATAAAAATTTAGAAGATGCAATAACTTCACTTGAAAGAATGATGCACAGGGGTGCAGTGGCCGCAGATGGTAAAACTGGAGATGGTTCTGGTTTATTATTATCTATTCCTGACTATTTTATGCGAAAAGTAGCAACTAAAGAGGGTGTTGACTTACCTGAAACTTATGGTGTTGCTATGATTTTTGCAAAAGATTTATCTGATATTGATACATTTGAAGAGTTATGTGAAAGCAATGACTTAAAAGTTGTATTAAAAAGAACAGTACCTATTGATACAGATGCTTTAGGAGCTCAAGCTTTAGCTTCTTTACCAAATATAATTCAAGTATTTGTAGTGCCAAATACTTTAATTTCATCAAAGAGATTTGATGCAATGCTTTATTTAACAAGAAAAGAGTGTGAGCATAAATTATTAGATAAAGAAGATTTTTATATTCCTACTTTTTCATCTAAAGTTATTGCTTATAAAGGTCTTATTATGCCTACGCATATTAAGCATTTTTATGTTGATTTAAGAGATGAAGACTTTAAAATCTCATTTTCATTATTTCATCAAAGATTTTCAACTAATACATTACCTAAATGGAAACTAGCACAACCTTTTAGAGCTATTGCTCATAACGGTGAAATTAACTCTGTGGAAGCTAATAGATTTAATGTTGAAATCAAATCAGAACAGTTAAAATCAGAAATATTTTCTGATGAAGAATTAAAAAGATTATTACCAATTTTACAAACTGGTTCATCAGATTCTGCTTCATTAGATAATATGTTTGAATTTATGTTAGCTAATGGTGCTGATTTCTTTAAAACTGCACGTTCATTAGTTCCTGCTCCTTGGCAAAATGCACCACATATGGATGCAGATTTAAGAGCATTCTATGAATATACTGCAACTTCAATGGAAGCATGGGATGGTCCAGCTGCTGTTTCTTTAACTGATGGTCGACATATTGGTTGTTTAATTGATAGAAATGGTTTAAGACCATCTAAATATGTAATTACAAAAGATGATAAATTATATATTACATCAGAATATGGAACGTTAACTCTTGAAGAAGATAATATTTTAGAAAGAGGAAGATTACAATCAGGACAAATGATTGCACTTGACCTTAAACATGGAAAAATATTAAAAGAAGATGATATTAATGATTATTTAAAATCGTCTCAATATTATTCTAAATGGTTAAATGATGATATGGATTATATTCAAGAATATATTGAAGATTCATTCTTAAATACAAGTGATTATATCCTTGATGATTTAGAAAAGAAACAAAAATATTTTAATATTACATATGAAGCAATTGATCAAATGATTGAACCAATGGCTAAAGATGGAAAAGAACCAGTTGGTTCAATGGGTGATGATACTCCATTAGCATGTTTTTCAAATGTTAATAGAAACTTTACAGATTTCTTTAAACAAAAATTTGCACAAGTTACAAATCCACCAATTGACCCATATAGAGAAAAAGTTGTTATGTCTTTAGAAACTGGATTTGGACAAATTCATAATATTTTATCTGAGCAACCAGAATTTGCTAAAAGATTAAAAACAACAAGTCCTATTTTAATGAAAGAAAAATATGATATTCTTTATTCATTTGGATATAACGAATCTCCAAGATATGATAGTTATTATAAAAATAAAACTTTTTCTACTACATTTAAAACTGATTTAAAAGATGCACTAGAGCAATTATCTAAAAAAGTTATCAAAGCTGTAAAAGAAGAAGATGTTTCTATTATAATTTTAGATGATAGAGATATTAGTGAAAAAACAAAACTAATTCCAATGGCAATGGCTGTAGGTTATATTAATCAACAATTATTGATTAAAGGAATTAGACATTCTGTTTCAATTATTTGTGTAAGTGGAGAAGTTTACGATCCACATATGTCAGCTGTATTAATTGCATTTGGTGCAACAGCAATTTATCCTTATATGATGTATGCTACAACAGTTGCTTTATATAAAAATAAAGACTTATCTAAATATGAAATGCAAAGAATATTAAAAAATACACATAAAGCACTTAATGCTGGTTTATTAAAAATCATGTCAAAAATGGGTATTTGTACAATTGCTTCATATAGAAACTCTGGTTTATTTGATATTATTGGATTATCTGATGAAATTATAAATGATTGTTTTGAAGGTGCATATACTGATTTAGCTGGATTGACATATGAAGATATAGAAAAAAGAATTGAAAAATCTCATATGAATGCATTTGTAGATGAAAATCATATGTTCCCACTTGATTTAGGTGGTTTTTATAAATATTCAAATGGTGGTGAGTATCATGATTATGGTCCAGCTACTACTAACGCAATGCATAACAAAAATGCAAGTAAAAAAGAAGATATATCAGATTTTGATAGTTTAAGAGAACTTGTTAAAACAAGAGATAAAAAATTCATTAGAGATTTCCTTGAATTTAATTCTGATAAAGAAGCAATTGATATTAGTGAAGTAGAATCAACAGAAGAAATCTTTAAAAGATTTTCAAGTGCTGCAATGTCATGTGGTTCTATTTCTCCTGAAGCTCATGAAGCAGTAGCACAAGCTATGAATACAATTGGTGGTACTTCAAACTCTGGTGAGGGTGGAGAAGATCCAAAAAGATTCAATACATTAAAAAATTCTAAAATTAAACAAGTTGCATCAGGAAGATTTGGGGTTACACCTGGATATTTAAGATCAGCACAAGAATTACAAATTAAAGTTGCACAAGGTGCAAAACCTGGTGAAGGTGGTCAGTTACCTGGACATAAAGTAACTCCTTTAATTGCAACACTTAGACATACAGTTCCTGGTGTTACACTTATTTCACCACCACCACATCACGATATTTATTCAATTGAAGATTTAGCTCAATTAATTTTTGATTTAAAACAAATCAATCCATTAGCTAAAATTACAGTTAAACTTGTATCTTCTATTGGTGTTGGAACAATTGCTGCAGGTGTTGCAAAAGCTTATGCTGATAAAATTATTATCTCAGGTGGAGATGGTGGAACAGGTGCTGCTCCATTAACTTCACTTAAACACGCAGGTAATCCATGGGAAATGGGACTTTCAGAAGCTCACAATGCATTAAAAGCTAACCACTTAAGAGAGTTCGTTCATGTACAAACTGATGGTGGTCTAAAAACTGGTCTTGATGTTGTAAAAGCTGCAATGCTTGGTGCTGAATCATATGCATTTGGTACAGCTGCTCTTACACTTCTTGGTTGTAAAATTTTAAGAATTTGTCATACTAATAAATGTTCAGTTGGAGTTGCTACTCAAGATGAAACTTTAAGAGAATATTTTGAAGGAACAGTTGAAAGACTTATTTCTTATTTCACATTTATTGCAGAAGATGTTAGAAGTATTCTTGCATCATTAGGTTATTCATCAATTGAAGAAATTGTAGGAAGATCTGAATTATTAAAAGTAATTGATGATGATTTTGCTAAGAAATTTGACTTCCAAAATATTTTAAGAAAAGTTGATGGTATTAACACTTGTCAAAAAGAAACAAATGCTCCTTTTGATGATAATAAATATGAAAAAGAATTACTTAAAAAAGTTCATAAAACTATTGAAAATCCAAATTCACCTATTAAAGTGAATACTGAAATATCTAACTTAAATAGATCATTTGGTGCTTTAATCTCTGGTGAAATTGCAAGATTCTATGGTGATGAAGGGTTACCTGACAATTCTATTAATATTAATTTAAAAGGTATTGCTGGTCAATCTTTTGGTGCATTTATTTCTAAAGGTATGACACTTCACTTAGATGGTGCTGCAAATGATTACGTTGGTAAAGGAATGAATGGTGGTAAAATCATTATTAATCCTAAACATCAAGGCCAAGAATTTGGTGGTGCTGGTAATACTTGTCTTTATGGAGCAACTGGTGGTAAATTATACATTAGAGCCTCTGTAGGTGAAAGATTCGCTGTACGAAACTCAGGATGTATTTCTGTTGTTGAAGGTACAGGAGATAATCCTTGTGAATATATGACAGGTGGAATTGTAGTTATTTTAGGAAACACAGGTATTAACTTTGGAGCTGGAATGACAGGTGGATTAGGTTTTGTTTATGATGCTGAAAAAGCATTTGTTGATAAAATGAATCAAGAGTTAATTGAAGCTGTAAGAATTGATACTGATGATACAGAAAGAGAAAGACTTTATTTAAAAAGATTATTATTAGATTATCTTCATGAAACACAAAGTATTGAAGCAGATAGAATATTACAAAACTTTAGATCAGAAATTAGAAACTTCTGGATGGTAAAACCTAAGAATATGACTGTATTACCACTTGATCCAGATGAGGGAGATTAGAATATGTTAAATTTTACAAAATTCGAAAGAATTAATCCTGAAAAAAGAGATGTGCTTCAAAGATTGAAAGATTATGGTGAAGTATATCAAGTATTTGGAAAACAAAGAGCAAATGAACAAGCAGATAGATGTATGCAGTGTGGTGATCCATACTGTCATACAGGATGTCCACTAGGAAATTATATTCCAGCTTGGTTAAAACAAACAGCAACAAAAAATCCAGATTTAGCATTTGCTTTATCAAATGAGACTTCTCCTTTCCCTGAAATTTTAGGAAGAATTTGTCCTCAAGATGTACTTTGTGAAGGTGCTTGTTCTTTAAATACTGGTCATGGTGCTATTTCTATTGGAGCAATAGAAACTCATATTTCTGAAACTGCATTTGCAAGAGGTATGAAACCTAAATTTGCTACAAAGAAAAAAGATCAAAAGATAGCAGTTATTGGTTCTGGACCATCTGGTATATCAGCAGCTACTTTTCTTTTAAGAAAAGGTTATCAAGTAGAAATGTTTGAAAGAGCTGATAGAGCTGGTGGACTTTTAATGTATGGAATTCCTGGATTCAAACTTGATAAAACAACAGTTGATAGAAGAATCAATTGGTTAATTGAAGCTGGAATGAAATTACATTTAAATTGTGAAATTGGTAAAGATAAATCTTCAAAAGAACTAGAAGAAGAGTTTGATGCAATTTACTTAGGTTTAGGAGCAACAGCAGGTAGATTTGCAGGGATTGATGGTGAAAAAGCTTCAAATGTACACTTAGCAATAAACTTTTTAACTGGTATTCAAAAGAGAAATCTTGGAAATACAAATATTGATTATATTGATGTAAAAAATAAAAGAGTTGTTGTAATAGGTGGTGGTGATACAGCAATGGATTGTGTTCGTTCATCAGTAAGAGAAGGAGCATCTAGTGTTAAATGTCTTTATAGAAGAAATGAAGCTAATATGCCTGGATCTAAAAAAGAAGTTGTAAACTCAAAAGAAGAGGGTGTTGAATTTGTATTTAATGTTAGTCCAAAATCTATTAAAACAGATGGTGATTTAGCATTAGGTGTTGAACTTCTTACAACTTCTATGAGTGAACCTGATAATTCAGGAAGACAAAAAGTTGTAATTAATGAAGGAAGTGAATATTTAGAAGAAGCTGATGTTATTATTATGGCATTAGGTTTTGCTCCAGAAGTTCCAGCATTTTTAAAAGAATTAAATGTTAATACTAACTCTTGGGGTAGAATAGAAACTTCTTCATTTAAAACTTCAAATGCAAAAGTATATGCAGGTGGAGATTGTCAAAGAGGTGCTCATCTAGCTGTTACTGCTGCTGCTGATGGTAGAGATGCTGCAAGAGCAATTATTCAAACTTTTATTTAATGAATACTTTAATTACAGATCTTTATAAAGACTCCTTTATAAAGGCTGTGATTTTATCAAACAGAGAACTCTTCTTTTATATAAATAATAATCTTACAAATAATGATTTAAAATTTACAGAGAAAATTGGTTACGGTGGAGATAAAACTCTAAATATTGATTTGATTGCAGAAAAAATATTTATTAAATATTTAGAAGTATTTGGAAATATTTATTCAGAAGAATGTGGAAGATTATCAAGTAACAAAAAATTTGATGTAGTAATTGATCCTCTTGATGGAAGTGATAATTTTTCTTCAAATTTAGCTTATTATGGAACTTCTATTGCCTTAGTTTATAAAGAAGAAATCCTTGCAGGTTTTGTTTGTAATCTAGCTAATGGTGTTTTAACATATAAAGCTTTTGACGAAAAAGTAAAATTTGAGTTTTTTTTAGAATCAAGAAATCCTTTATTAGTTTCAAATGATAAAAAGTTTGGTATTTTTGAAAGAGCATATGCTTATCCTAAAATTTGTACAGAATTAAGACATCAGAATATTAAATTTAGATCTCCTGGTGCTGTTGCAATATCTTTATGTAATGCAAGAAACTATACGTTTGTCTTATTAGCAGGTAATATTAGAGAGTTTGATATTTTAGCTTCATTATATATTTGTAATGATCTATTTCTATACAAAACAGATAAATTTGTACTTATATCTAAAAATAAAGTGTTATTCAATCAAATTAAAGAAATAATTAAAGAATAATTGGTTATAACTCCAAGATATATAATTTATTGTAGGAAAGTGTTAAATGTCATTAATTATTACTGATGAATGTATCGCGTGCGATGCATGTAGAGAAGAGTGCCCAAACTATGCAATTGAAGAGGGTGACCCAATATACTTAATTGATTCTGACAGATGTACAGAATGTGTTGGTCACTATGAAGAACCTTCATGTATAGAAGTTTGTCCAGTTGATTGTATTATCATAGATCCAGATAATCAGGAAACAATGGAAGAATTAAAGTTTAAGTTTAAACAATTAGAAGAAGAAGAAGTTTAATGTCTAAAGTCACAACTATTATAGATATTGGGTCCAACTCAATGCGTATGGTTGTTTTACAAAAAAGTAGTAGATTTGCATTTAATTTAATAAATGAAACGAAAAGTAGGGTGAAAATTTCTGAAGGCTGTTACGAAAATAACGGAAACCTTCAAGAAATTCCTATGCAACGTGCTTATGAATCTATGAAATCTTTTTTAAATATATCCCAATCGCTAAAATCAAGAAAAGTAATTTGTGTTGCTACATCAGCCCTAAGAGATGCTCCTAATGCTAAATCATTTTTATCTAGAATAAAAAAAGATTTTGGTTTAAGTATAAAAGTTATTGATGGAGAGAAAGAAGCATATTATGGTGGCGTTGCTGCTTTAAATCTTATTCACGATGATAGTTTTGTAACAGTTGATATTGGTGGTGGTTCTACAGAGTTTTGTTTTGTAAAAGATAAAAATATTGTAAAATCTATATCTTTAAATATTGGTACTGTACGTATTAAAGAATTATTCTTTAATAAGAATGATATTGATGGTGCAAGAGCATATATAATAGATAGTTTAAGAAAGATTTTTGAACATAATGTAGAAATTCCTGATACAATTGTTGGTATTGGTGGAAGTATTAGATCTATTTCAAAAATAATTATGCAAAGAAATGAATATCCTTTAGATATTTTACATGGATATAAATATAAAGTTTCAAATGAAGAGAGTTTTTTAGATGAAATCATTAACGCAAAAGATAATGATGAGTTAAAATCACTTGGTGTGAAAAAAGATAGATTTGATACTATAAAAGAAGGTACATTTATTTTTAAAACAATTTTAGATGAATTAAATATTTCAAAAGTAATCACATCGGGTGCTGGTGTACGCGAGGGTGTTTATTTAAGTGATTTATTAAGAACTTCAAATTGTAAATTTCCTTCTAATTTTAATGTAAGTGTAAGATCATTACTTGATAGATTTCAAATCGATCCTAAACAAAGTGCATATATGGGGATTAATGCTTCGAAAATATTTGAAGTATTAAAACCTATTCATAATTTAGAAGATAAATATAAAACGTATTTGGTAATTGCTTCTAAACTTCACTCAATTGGTTCAACTTTAAATTTTTACAAATCAAATGATAATGCATTTGATTTTATTTTAAATGGTTTATCTTATGATTTTATGCATACAACAAGAGTTATAATCGCACATATAATTAAGTTTTCTAAAAAATCATTACCTTCAAAAAAAGATATATTAATTTATGAAGAATTACTTCCTGATATTGAAGTTATGAGATGGTTGTCTTTTATGATTTCTTTAAATATATTAACAAATTTAGATTTATCTAGACCAAAGATTAATTATACTTTAGATGAAGATACAAATTCATTAACATTAGAACTTGAAAATAATACTTTTTTAATTAATTCAAATATTGAAAAATTAGAATTACCAAAAGAGTTTAACCTAAGTATTTTATAATGAAGAAGATTGTTTATAAAATATTTTTAGCTTTGGTATTTATTTTAAGAAAATCTCCAAAATTTATACGACGAGGTTTTTTTAGATTTCTATCAGCACTTGCTTATTTATTTGCTAATAAAACAAATAAAATTATAAAAACAAATTTAAAATTTATTTTTAATGATAAAATTTCTGAAAAAGAGATAAAAGAAATTCAAAAATATTCATATTTTAATATGTTGTTATGGGTTCAATCACTTATAGAAAATTTAGATATTACAGATGAAGAATTATTAAATACAGTATCAATTGAAAATAAAGAAATAGTAGAAAAAGTTATCTCTGAGAATAAACCTATTATTTTTATTTCGGCGCATTTTGGTAATATGGAAATGCTTAGTACGTATATTAATAAAAATGTAGCAAAATTACATCAGGTAGCAAGACAATCAAATTTTGAAGAAATTGATGAATTTATTGTAAAAGCAAGAGAAAAATCAGGATCAAAAATAGTATTTAGAAAAGGTGCTGTTAAAAAACTTGTAAAAGCCTTAATTAAAAAAGAAGCAATATCTTTAATCATTGATCAAAATATTAATTCAAGAGAAGGTACACAAGTAGACTTTTTAGGAAAAAAAGCATATCAAGCATCAACTTCTGCAATTCTTGCTAGAAAATTCGATGCTGTTATTATTCCACTTGCTATATTTAATAAAAATGATTACAAATATAAAATAAAAGTTTATAATCCTATATTACCTATAAAAACAGAAAATGAAGAAAATGATATAAAAGAGTTATCTCAACTTCAAGCTAATGCAATATCTGATATAATACTTGAAGATAAAAAACAATGGTTTTGGCCTCATAAAAGGTTTAAGAGTCATTATAGAGAGATATATGAAAAGAATTTTAATAATTAGTGATGGAAAACCAGGTCACTTAAATCAATCAATTGCATTTTGTAAGATAAAAAAAATAAGCTACGATATATTAGAAGTGAAATTTAAATCAAAATTTTTTAAATTACTTACATATGCTTTAGATAAACTCCAAAAATATTCAGATGAATTATTTAAAGAATATAAAAAATATAATTTTGACTTCTACGATGCTGTAGTTAGTACTGGTTCTGGAACTTATTATTTTAATAAGTTTATTTCTAAAAAAAATAATATAAAATCAATAGCATTAATGCTTCCTAAATCTTATAATTATAAAGATTTTTATTATATTTTAGCTCAAGAGCATGACAATGCTCCAAAACTTGGTAATATAATTTCCCTTCCTTTAAATTTATCATACACAAAGCCAAAAGGTATAATTAAAAGTAATGAAAAATCACTAGGTATAATCATTGGTGGGGATAATAGTATTTTCAAAATGGATGTGGAAAATATTAGAAATGTATTAAATATAATAAGTAAAAATTATGATGGTTATTTAAAGTATATTACTACTTCAAGAAGAACATCTAAGCAAATAGAAGATTTAATAAATGAATATGATTTTGATTATAAATTAATTTATTCAGATACTCCCTCAATAAATCCAATACCAGATTTTATAGATAAATGTGAAGAATTATTTATTACAATTGATTCTACATCAATGCTTAGTGAAGCAAGAGCAAATACAGATGCACCAATTACAATAATTAATCTTAGAGCAAGTAAAACGGATACAAAGTTCCATAAACTAGCTGAGATTGTAAATAATATAGATAAAAAATTAGATTTTAGTAAATTACTAGAAAAAGTTGAAATATAGAAGGTTTTAAATGAATAATAAAATATGTATAGTAGGTCTAGGATATGTAGGTTTACCTTTAGCAGCAGCATTCGCAACAAAATATGATGTTGTAGGTTTTGATATAAATCAACCAAGAATTGAAGAATTATCTAAAGGTTACGATAGAACTTTAGAATTAGAAAAAGAACAACTTCTTGCTGTAAAAGATAAATTAATTTATTCTTCAAATATAGAAGATATAAAAGATTGTAATATTTATATTGTTACAGTTCCCACTCCAATTGACCACTCAAATAGACCTGATTTAACACCTTTGATTAAATCTTCTCAAACTATTGGTAAAGTACTTAAAAAAGATGATATTGTAATTTATGAATCAACAGTTTATCCAGGTGTTACAGAAGAAGTATGTGTGCCTCAACTTGAAATTACTTCAGGAATGAAATTTAATACAGATTTCTTCTGTGGATATTCTCCTGAGAGAATAAACCCAGGTGATAAAGAACATACAGTTACAAAAATACTTAAAATTACATCAGGTTCAACACCTAAAATTGCTGATATTGTAGATGATTTATATAAAAGTATAATAACAGCAGGAACTCATAAAGCAAGCTCAATAAAAGTAGCAGAAGCTGCAAAAGTAATTGAAAATACACAAAGAGATGTAAATATTGGATTAGTAAATGAATTAGCATTAATCTTTGATGTTATGAATATAAATACAAATGATGTAATAGAAGCTGCAGCAACAAAATGGAATTTTATAAAACTAAAACCAGGTTTAGTAGGTGGACATTGTATTGGTGTTGATCCATATTATCTTACTTATAAATCAGAAGAATTAGGATATAAACCAAATCTTATTTTAGGTGCAAGACAAATCAATAATGGTATGGGTAAATTTATAGCAGAAAAAACTATAAAACTTATGATAAAAAATGGAAAAATAATAAAAGATGCAAATATTTTAGTAATGGGATTAACTTTTAAAGAAAATTGCCCTGATATTAGAAATACAAAAGTAGTAGATATTATCAAAGAACTAAAAGACTATGGTGCAAATATTGATGTATATGAACCATGGATTGATGAAAAAGATAAAGACTATTATGATTATACTTTTGTTGAAAATCCATTTAAATCAAATAAAAAATATGATTCAATAGTTGTAGCTGTTGGACATAATAAATTTAAAGAATTAAGTCAAGAAGAATATGAAAATATCATTAATGATGAAAAAATTATTATAGATGTAAAAGGAATAGTTCCTAATCCTACTTGGAAACTATAATATATGAGAATTGTACAGTTACTTCCAGAGCTAAATGAAGGTGGAGTTGAACGTGGTGTTGTTGAACTAAATCGCGAATATGTAAAAAAAGCAATTGAATCGTATGTTATTAGCAATGGCGGGAAACTTGATAATCAAATAAATATTGATGGCGGAACTCATATCAAATTTGATGTTTGTAGTAAAAATATATTTACATCATTTTCAAGAATCAACAAATTAAAAAAGATTTTGAAACAGATTAATCCTGATATTATTCATGTAAGAAGTAGAGTACCAGCTTGGCTTGTTTATTTTGCAAATAAAAAACTAAATATAAAAGTTGTATCTACTGTTCATGGTTTCAATTCTGTTAGTTTTTATAGTAAAATAATGCAAAATGCTAATGCAGTTATTTGTGTAAGTGGAAGTATTAAAGAGTATATTCAAAAACATTACCAAACACCAGAAAATAAAATAACTATAATTCCTAGAGGAATTGATTTGGATGTTTTTAACCCTAAAAATATATCAAATGATTTTATATCAAATTTTAAAAAAGAAAATAATCTAGAAAATAAATTTATAATCTCAAGTGTAGGAAGAATTACACAATTAAAAGATTATGAAACATTTATAAAAGCAGTATCAATTGTTAAAAATATAATCCCAAATGTAAAAGCTTTAATAGTTGGTGGTGTTAGAAGTGATAAAGAAGATTATTTAAACTCACTAAAAAAACTAATCATAGAATTAGACTTAAAAGATAATATCATTTTTACCGGAAGTCAAAGTAAAATAGCAGAAATTTATGCATTAAGTAATGTGGTAGTTAGTAGCTCAAAAAAACCAGAAAGTTTCGGACGTGCAGTTGCTGAATCAATTGCAATGAATACACCTGTAATTGCCACTAATCATGGTGGTGTAAAAGATATTATAAAAGAAAATGAAAACGGCTTTTTCTTTGAAGTTGGAAATGAAAAAGAATTAGCAAATAATATTATAAAATCTAAAAATTTCAATTTTGATGGATATACTTATATATCTGATAATTTTTCTTTGGAGAATATGTTAGAATTGAATTTAAAAGTTTATAGGAGGGTATTATAATTTGGAATATTTATTAATATTTTTATTTATTTTAGCTATTTATTACTCTTTTAGATATGCATGGTGGACTAAAACTGTTAATTTAAAGTATCCTCGTATTCTTATGTATCATATGATTAGTAAACATAAAAAGGGTGCAAAATTTAATGGTTTAAGAGTTGATCCTATAGAATTTGAGAAACAAATAAAATATTTAGTAGATACTGGTTGGACTTTTTTTACTATGAGTGAATTAATTAACTCTAAAAGCTCTTTACCTAATAAATCTGTTGCTATTACATTTGATGATGGGTATGAAGATAATTTTACTAATGCTTTTCCTATTCTTGAAAAATATAATGTTAAAGCTACAATATATTTAGTTGTGCATAGACATAATAGAGAATGGTCATCAAAACGAAAAAAGAAAAATAATAATGGTGAATTGAAAAATGAACCTAAGTTATTAGATGAGCAAATTGTTAAACTTATAAATTCGGGATTGATTGAAATTGGTTCTCATACTATGACACATAACAATTTGCCAACACTAAGTAGTAATGATAAGAAAAATGAAATTTATAATTCTAAAATAATAATAGAAGAAAATTTTAAAATAAAATGTAATTCTTTTTGTTATCCTTTTGGTTTATATGACAATGAAGATATTCAAATTACCAAAGATTCCTTTTATACAAATGCAGTGACTACTAAAAAAGGTATTAATAATTTAACTAAAGCTAACATATTTGAACTTGATAGAATTACTATTAGTGGAAAAGATAATATTCTTGCTTTTAAAATTAAATTAAAAAGAGGATTGAGAGGATTAAATAAATGAGAATATGTCAAGTTCTTGCTGGAAATGAAGATGGTGGATTAGAAAAACATACTATTGAATTATCAAAACAATTAGTAAAAAAAGGTTTTAATGTTACAGTTATCGCACATAAAGATTTTGAGAAATTCTTTGAAAATATAAACTTTATCCCTCTTGATTTATCAAAAAGTAGAAATAATTTTTTTATTCTATTTAAGCTTTTGAAAATATTAAAAAAAGAAAATTTTGATATTATTCATACTCAAGCAAATAAAGCTACATCAATGGTAATAAAATTAAAACCATTTATTAACTCAAAGATTATTTCAACACTACATAACTATAAAAACAATTTGTCATCTTTTGAAAAAAGTGATTTTGTAATTACAGTTTCTGATTATATTGGAAAAAAATTAAAAACAAAGAATAAAGTTGTAATTTATAATGGAATTGAATTTAATAGTAATGAAAATTTAAAAATAGATCTTTGCGAGAAATATAATATAGAAAAAAACAAATTCATAATCTGTAGTGTTGCGCGATTAACAAAGGTGAAAAGATTTGAATTAATTTTAATGGCAATTAAAAATTTAGATTTACATTTAATTTTAGTTGGTTCAGGAGAAGAAGAAAATAATCTTAAGAAAGAAGCAGAAAAATTAAATATAAAGAATAAAATAACATTTACAGGTAATGTAGTAAATACAGATGTCAAAAAAATTGTTACATCATCTTCTTTATTTGTAATGTCATCTGATAATGAAGGTTTTCCCTATACTTTTGTTGAGACTATGTTCTGTAAAACACCATTTATTTCAACACCAGTTTCAGATATGCCTAAACTTCTTGGTAATAAATATATTGTACCTTTTTCAAATGCAAATGAAATTTCTACTAAAATAGGATATGTAAAAGATAATTATGAAAAAGTATTAAAAGAATTTCAAGAAAAATTTAATTATGCAGAAAAAAAATTTACTATTGAAAATATGGTAGATGAGACAATTGATATATATAATAAAGTTTTAAAATAATGAAAGTATTAGTAATAAAAGATGATAAACCAGGTCATTATAATCAAACAGAAGGTTTAATATTATATTTAAAAGATATTTTTGAAGATTTAGAAATAGAATATATAGAAATTGAAATAAAATCAAAACTAAAAAGGAAAATATTAAGAATTTTATTAAATACTTTCCCTAATTTTTTTACAGAAAATAGTATAAAATATCTTCCTTTTTTTTATAAAAAGTTTGATACTCCTAAAAATAAGCCAGATTTGATTATTTCAACAGGTGGAAACACATCAAATTTAAATGTTTGGTTTTCAAAGATATATAAATGTAAAAATATTCTAAATGGAGCTTTGAGAGGACTAAAAGAAGAACTCTTTACATATATTACAACTGTTATTGATTTAGGATATAAAAATCAAATTATTTTAGATGTTGCACCTAGTGTAGTTACGAAAGAGAAATTAAGAGTAAAATCGGAAGAATTTATAGACTTAACTAATTTAGATAGTAATCAAAAATATTATACATTATTAATAGGTGGTAATGGGGCTGGATATAAATATGATAATAAATTTTATGATAACTTAATAAATTTTGTAAAAAAAACTTCTAAAGAAAAAAGAATTAAATGGCTTATTACAACTTCAAGAAGAACACCTTTAGATATAGAGTCTAAATTAGAAAAAGAATTAAAAGATTATTATTCTTATTTTGTGGCATATAATAAAAAAGAAGAAAAGATATTATTAGCATTTTTAGGTTTATGCACATCTGTATTTGTAACAGAAGAGAGTTCTTCTATGATAAGTGAAGCAATTTCTTCGTCAAAAAAAGTTTATACTATAGGAAATGAATATTCAAAATCAGATAAAAATTATAAAAATATATTAATGAAATTTGAAGTAAATAAACAAATAATCAGATTAAATAATTTTGATTTAGAAGAAAAAAGAATTAAATTTAATAATATAAATATTAATGGAAATTTCAAAGCTTTTATAAGGAATAATTTCGAATGAGTAAAGTTTCTATTTCATTAGCACGAACACCTTTCCAATTATTTAATTGCATAGAAGCAATTAAAGAATTTAATAGAAAAGGTTCTAATATTGTTATATGTATATATAAAAATGAGGTGGATAGAAAGCTTTTTAATGAGATTTTAAAAGAATATTTATGGACTAAAATATATTTTTTCAAATTAGATACTATTAATAAACTTTTTTTCCCATTTATTTTAAATAAAATATTAAAGAGATATGAAAAAATTGAATTTTGTTTTTTTGGTTTGATTACATCTTATATTGTACATTCAATCAATCAAATAAATGCAAAAAATAATATATTAATTGACGATGGTAATGAAACATTTTTAATAGCAAATAATATTAAAAATAATAAATATAAAGATAAATTTAGGAATTCCCTAGGAAATAAAATATTAGGGATAAATCTATCCTTAGATTTTATAATTGAATTGAAAATTTTCACATTTTTTAATTTGGATTCTTATTTCTTAAATAATGTAATTTTAAAAAATAACTTTAATAATTTTAAAGAATCTATAGATACTTTACCTGAAGAAAAAGAGATATTTTTTATAGGTTCAAATTTAATTGATAGTTATATTTCAAAACAATATTTTGAGAATATCATTAAAAATGTTATTGAATATTATAGTGATTATAAAATTACGTATATCCCTCATAGGTATGAAGATTTAGAATATTTGTTAAAAATATCAGAAAAATTTAATTTTAAAATTAAGAAGTTTTCTACAATATTAGAATTGGCTATTTTACAATATGGCAGAAAACCTCATGGATTAATTTCTATTAGATCTACTGCTTTAGAAACAATAGGATATTTGTATGATATTGATTTTTTAAATATTATACAAATAGATACAGAAATGTTATTAAAGAAAGAACAGGTTTTAGAATATAAAAATTTATATAAGAATTATAAACAAAAAAATATTAGTTTAATTGATATTACTTAATTTGTTTTGATATTCTATTTTATAATTTGCTAAGAATAAACCAATTAGAAAAGTAAAAAATAGCATTGCATCTTTTAAATAAAAGAGTATATCAACAAAACTACCAAGTAAATAAATTGATAGAGTAATATTTTTTAATAAATATATTTCTGTATTTTTTATTTTTATTTTAAAAATTTCATATATTATTAAAAAAAATAATATTAGTCCAACTATTCCATATTGAATTAATATTTCCAAATAAATATTATGAAAACTATGTAAAGTTTTAATATAACTAAAATCATTTTTTGACTGTGTATCAATATAATTATTTTTTACTTTTTGACTACCTGCTATTCCTATTCCGAATATTGGATTTTCAATTATTGTATTTTTTGAAATAACCCATAATCCAATTCTTGCGCCAATTGCTGTAGAGTAATTATTCTCAGTTAATACTTTATTTACATCATTTTTAATTAAGTTAATTCTATGTTTAAAATTTGGACTTAAAGAATATGCTAAAAAAATTACAAATATTATAGATGAAATAGTAATTAAAATATATTTGATCCTTTTTTTGAATAAATATAAACTTAATATTAAAAATGTTACTAAGAAAGAAATATATCCTGTTCTCCCACTATTTACTAATAAATTAATTGTTATAGTAATAAAAAATAATATATAAATTATTTGTTTAACTTTTAATCTTTCATTTAAGATTTTTATAAATAGAAAAATAGAAACAATTGCAAGAAAAACACTGTAAGTGGTGTGATGTATAAAAACAGTTGGATTATTTTCTTCCCCAAGTCCTATTTGCCAAAATGAAAAATAATTACCATAAGAAAGAATTTCACTAATTAACATTCCAAAAATGAAAAAACTTAGAGTATATTCAAAGTACTCTTTTTTTAAATATTTAAACATTATAAAAATTGGTAAATAGTACCAATATCTTCTGATATAATTTAAGGCTTCTTGTAATGTTGAATCACTCCAAAAATAAGATAATAGAGAGTAAGTTATAAATATTCCAAAAAATAAAAATAAATTTGTTTTAGGTAGGATAAAACTATATTTAGTTTTATCCGTTATCCATAACACAATTAGTAATATAACAACAATTCTTTTTATTTCAATGGGAAAAGTTAGGGTAAAAGCATATAATACTATTAAATAATTTATTAAATCAATTCTAGGTAGATTTCTAATTTTTTTTATGAAAGTAATCAAGTTTCTCTTTTATATGATAGTTTTGAAGAATATTACACTAAAGACAATAAAAAACATCTGATAATATTCTTTTAGATTTAAATTATTAACTAAAAAAGTTTTAATTTGATTAAGAGATAAATAAGTGAAAATTAAATATTGTTTGATTAAATATAAATACAAAGAGTAAATGTGAGTAAAACATCAATATATTTCAAAACTAAAACAAACCTAATAAAAGAATTACAAAAAGATGAAAGAGTCTTTACATTAAAAAGACAATCACTTTTAAAAAAATTACCTTTTTTTAAAAAAGAGTATGCAGATATATATTTTCATTCAGGAAACTTAGATGCTGAAGCTATTTTAAACATTAAAAATGCAAAGAAAACTATTGTAAATTCAAAACAATTAAGAAGTGAAATTATTGATAAAACAAATATTCCAAAAGAAAATATAGAAGTTATTTATCCAAGTATAAATATGATTTATAAAAAACCAAAAGAAATCAAAGAAAAAATTTGTAAAAAATTTGATATAGATAGTACACCAAAAATCATATTTTTTACTGCAAAAAACTTAAAAACTTCGGGAGTTAAGGAGTTTTTTGATATTATATTATCTTTAAATTCAATGAATAAACAGATAATTATATCTTCAGATAAAAATCAAATAAATAGTCTTAAGTTTCTTATATCAAAATATAACTTTGGTAATGAAGTTTTATTACTTGAAAATTATTCAAATATAAATGAGTTGTTTTTAGCTGCAGATATATTTATTCTTCCAACATATAATAAAAGTTTTGCAACGAATATTTTAAAAGCAATGTATTGTAAATGTGCTGTTTTAACCACGATAAGTAATTATTCAAGTGAATTACTTGATATTTTTGCTACAATGGAAAATCCTACTGATTCAACAACTTCATATAAAGTTGATGCCTTATTAAGTAGAGAAGAAGACTTGAAATATATCCAAAAAGAAAATAGAAAAATTGCAAAAAAATATGAATTATTTAAGAATTTGGATAAATTAAATACTATAATAGATACAATTTAAATAAACATTAAGATAAATAAGGTAAAATACGCCAATATTTTTCACTATAGAAGGAAGACAAATGTCAAGAAGATGTGCAATATCAGGAAAAGGACCTATGGTTGGTAACAACGTAAGTCATGCTAAAAATAGAACTAAGAAAAGATTTTTACCTAACTTAAGAACAGTTAGAGTTACATTAGAAGATGGAACAACTCAGAAAATTAAAATTTCTGCAAAAGAGCTAAGAACTCTTAAAAAACACTCATAAAAGGCTATTGAAAGTGCTTTTATGAGCATCTTTATAAAAGTCAGAAAAGCTCTTGGCTGGAAATTTAGTACAGCCAAGCCTGAGTATGATCTCAACCCATTAATTTACGCTCAATTAAAACCATTTAGGTTACCCCTTGTACTTCTCCAAGTTATCATGATGATAGGAACACTTGGATATATAATTATTGATGATTTCCCAATTTTAGATGCTATTTATCAAACTGGAATAACATTTACAACTGTTGGTTTTGGTGAAGTTGCTGAAATATCACAAGCAGGAAGATTTTTTACAATTACACTTATCATTTTTGGCTTTGCTATTTTTACATTTTCTACAGCTGTTTTAATAAATGTAATGATTAAAGGACGATTATTTGATTTATATAAGGAAAGAAGTATGCTTTACAAAATTGCAAGATTAAGAAAACACTTTGTTATTTTTTATCATAATGAATATACAGCTCAATTAGCAAGACAATTTAGGGTCAATCATATTCCTTTTGTTGTTGTTGATCCAAGTGATGATATTGAAGCCATAGCTAAAGAGAATGGTTATCCTTACTATGTTAAGGAAGAGCCATATAAAGAACTTGGATTTTTGAAATCTCATTTAAGTTCTGCTAAAGGTGCAATATCTTTATCAAAAAGTATATCAGATAATATTACTTTAATTGCTTCAGTTAGATTATATGAAAAAGAATTAGGAAGAAAACCTTTTTTAATAATTTCTAATGCTGAAACACAAAATGAGAAGATTAGACTTAAAAAGTTAGGAGCTGATAAAGTTGTTGCGACTCCTGCTTTAATGGCAAAAAGAGTTTCGGCAATGGCAATTAGACCAGATATGGAAAATGTTCTTGATGAGTTCTTATATAAAAGAGATACTCCAATTGATATGGAAGAGATTTATGTAAATGAAAATTCTTGGGTTGTAAATAGAGAAGTAAAAGATTTACGATTAAGAGATAAATTAAAAGTATCAGTTATTGGAATAACAGAAGAAAAAGGTAGATTTATACAAATGCCAAGAGGAACAATAGTAATCAATGCTAAATCAAAATTATTACTAGTTGGTTCTCAAAAAGGTATTGCAAGATCTAAAAGAATTATTAATTTAAGTAATAAACCAGAGGATATATAAATTATGTTTACAATTTTACCTATAAAAGGTTTCATAGATCAAATAGATGGCTTTAACTGTGATGGTATAAGTGCAGGTTTAAAACCTAGTGGAGATAAAGATTTAGGATTTATCTACATGGATGAACCTTG
Organism: Poseidonibacter antarcticus; assembly: GCF_003667345.1. Taxonomy (NCBI): domain Bacteria; kingdom Pseudomonadati; phylum Campylobacterota; class Epsilonproteobacteria; order Campylobacterales; family Arcobacteraceae; genus Poseidonibacter; species Poseidonibacter antarcticus. The sequence goes on along the minus strand of NZ_RCWF01000018.1, from coordinate 6,916 downwards.
TGATGTTCAAGCAGTTTTTACTAGTAATAAGTTTCAAGCAGCACCTTTAAAACATTTTTTGCAATATGGAGAAGATTTTAAAACAAATTTTGTTTTAATTAATTCAAAAAATGCAAATGCATTGACTGGTAAAAAGGGTATTGAAGATATTGATACTATTTTTTCACAGTTAGATTTTGATTTAGTAAATCCCGTAATGAGTTCAACAGGAGTTATTGGAAATCCTTTACCCATTGAAAAAATTGTAAATGGTGCTAAATCTTTTGATTTAACACATAAAAATGGTGAAAATTTATCAAAAGCAATAATGACAACAGATGCATATAAAAAAACTTGTATGTATGAAGTGAAACTTGAAGATGGCAGTTCATTTAAAATTGGAGCCGTTGCAAAAGGTGCGGGAATGATAAATCCAAATCTTGCAACTATGTTATGTTTTATTTGTACAGATGCAAATGTACCTGTAGAAGATATGAAAGAAGCTTTAGAAGTTAATAGTAAAACAACTTTTAATGCAATTTCAGTTGATGGTGATACTTCTACAAATGATACAGTGATGTTATTAGCAAATAAAAAATCAAATTCTTATAATAAAGAAGCATTTTTTGAAGTTTTACGATTAGTAATGCATGATATTGCAATGTTAGTTGTTGCAGATGGTGAAGGTGCTAAAAAAGCAGTTGCATTTGAAGTTATAAATGCAGTTTCTGTAGAAGAAGCAGAAATTGCTGCAAAAGCTTTATCAAATTCATTATTAGTAAAAACTGCACTTTTTGGGGAAGATCCAAATTTTGGAAGAATTGCTTCAACAATAGGTGCTAGTAGAATAACTTGTGATGAAGAAACTTTAGTTATATCATACAATGATGTTATTGTTTATAATAAAGGTGAACTTTGCTTTGATGAAATTCAAGAAGCAAAAGCATCAAAAGTATTAAAAAATGATAAATATAAAATAATTTGTGATATTGGATTAGGTAATGCGAGTTTTACTGCATATGGATGTGATTTAGGTCATAGATATGTCGAAATCAATGCTGATTATCGTTCATAATATAAATTATTTTAAGATATAAAACTGTATAATAAAATAACAAAATAAATAAATAGGATGTAAAATGTTTCACGAATATAGAGAATTAATTGCAGAATTAAAAGAAAAAGACGCACATTTCCATAAACTTTTTGATAAACATAATGATTTAGATAATGAAATTGCTAAATTGACACAATCAAATGTAGATGAAGCTGCAATTGATATTAAAAAGAAAGAAAAACTGATGTTAAAAGATGAAGTTTATAATATGATTATTAACTACAAAAATTCTAAATAATTTTCTTGATGAAAAAGGGGTTGAAGTTTAACTTTAACCCCTTTTTTTATGTATTCTCTCTCACTATTTTCTTCTTACAACTTATGCTAAGCGCTTTTTAGATAAAATAACTTAATTTTATAAAACAAAGGCCTTTTTTCATGGAAAACCTTTTCGAAAATCAAGATATTATTGATATAAATATTGAAGATTCTGTTAAAGCTTCATATTTAGATTACTCAATGAGTGTTATTATTGGACGAGCATTACCAGATGCTAGAGATGGATTAAAACCCGTTCATAGAAGAATATTATTTGCTATGCATGATTTAAATATTACATCAAAATCATCTTACAAAAAATCTGCAAGAATTGTTGGAGATGTTATTGGTAAATATCACCCACATGGTGATACTTCTGTTTATGATGCCTTAGTTAGATTAGCACAAGATTTCTCAATGAGACTTCCACTAATTGATGGACAAGGGAACTTCGGTTCTGTTGATGGTGATAGTGCTGCTGCAATGAGATATACCGAAGCACGTATGACTAAAGTAGCTGAAGAAGTTATGAAGGATCTTGATAAAGATACTGTTAACTTTACTCCAAACTATGATGATACGATGAAAGAACCTTCTGTGCTTCCTACAAGACTTCCCACATTGTTATTAAATGGTAGTGAAGGTATTGCAGTTGGTATGGCTACGAAAATTCCTCCTCATAATTCAAATGAGTTATTATCAGCAGTTTTACATATGGTGGATAATCCAGAAGCGACTGCTGATGAATTAATGTATTTTATTAAAGGTCCAGATTTCCCAACAGGTGGAACAATTTTTGGACGGCGTGGAATTATTGATGCATATAATACAGGACGAGGTCGTGTAAGAATTAGAGCTAAGCATCATATTGAAACTAGAGGTAAAAAAGAGATTATAATTCTTGATGAATTACCTTATCAAGTAAATAAAGCTAGATTAATTGAACAAATTGCAAATTTAGCAAAAGATAAGCAAATCGAAGGTATTTCAGAAGTAAGAGATGAATCTGATAGAGATGGTATTAGAGTTGTTATTGAACTTAAAAAAGATTCTATGAGTGAGATTGTTTTAAACAATCTATATAAATCAACTCCAATGGAAAATACATTCGGAATTATTCTTTTAGCTGTTCATAATAAAGAGCCAAAAGTATTTAATTTGCCTCAATTATTGACAATTTTCTTATCTCATAGAAAAACTGTAATTATTAGAAGAACAATTTTTGAGCTTGAAAAAGCAAAAGCAAGAGCACATATTTTAGAAGGTCTAAAAATTGCACTTGATAATATAGATGAAGTTGTTCAAATAATTAAATCATCGTCAAATGATGCAGATGCAAGAGAAAAATTACAGAACAGGTTCTCATTATCTCATATTCAATCTCAAGCTATTTTAGATATGAGATTAGGAAGATTAACAGGTCTTCAAAGAGATAAATTGGAAGCTGAGTATCAAGAATTAATGGTATTAATTCAATATTTAGAAGAAATTCTAAAATCTGAAGATAGATTAAATGAAATTATCAAAGAAGAACTTGAAGAAGTTAAAGAAAAGTTCTCTTCAGATAGAAGAACTGATATTGAAGATTCTTATGATGAAATTGATATAGAAGACTTAATTCCAAATGAGCCAATGGTAGTTACAATTACTCATAATGGTTATGTAAAAAGAGTACCAATTAAATCATATGAAAAACAAAGACGTGGTGGTAAAGGTAAAACAGCAGTTACTACTCATGAAGATGATTTCATAGAAAGATTCTTTGTATCTAATACTCATGATACATTAATGTTTGTAACTAACATGGGTCAATTATACTGGTTAAAAGTATATAAAATACCTGAAGGTTCAAGAACAGCAAAAGGTAAAGCAGTTGTTAATTTAATCAACTTAAGACCTGATGAAAAAATTATGGAAATTATTCCCACAAGCGATTTTGATGAGTCTAAATCTTTAGCATTCTTTACAAAAAATGGTGTTGTAAAAAGAACATCATTATCAGAGTTTTCAAATATTAGATCAAATGGTGTAAGAGCTATTGTTCTTGATGAAGAAGATGAAATTGTAACAGCAAAAATTACAGATGCATCTTCAAAATATTTAATGATATTTACATCTTTAGGTCAATGTATTAGATTTGAGATTGAAAAAACAAGAGAACAAGGTAGAAGTACAAGAGGTGTTAGAGGTATTAAATTTAAACATGACACTGACTTTGTAGTTGATGCTGATGTAATCTCTGATGAAAGTCAAGAGTTATTACCTGTATCTGAAAAAGGTATTGGAAAAAGAACAACAGTTTCTGAATATAGATTAACAAATAGAGCAGGTTCAGGTGTTATATCAATGAAATTATCTAATAGAACAGGTAATGTTGTTGGTGAAGTTTTAGTTGATGAATCGCAAGACTTAATGGCACTTACTTCTATTGGTAAAATGATTAGAGTTGATATGCAAACAATTAGAAAAGCTGGAAGAAATACTTCTGGAGTTATTATTGTTAATGTTGATAAAGATGATAAAGTTGTGTCTATTGCAAAATGTCCAAAAGAAGCTGAAGATATTGAAGTTGATGAAAATGGAAATGTAATAAGATATACAGAAGATGGTGAAATTTTAGTACTTGAACAACCTGAAGGGGTTGTTTTAGAGTCTGATTCAGAAACAAATACACAAGAATCTCCTTCTTTACTTAGTGGAGAAGATGATAAAGAAAATAATGAGGAAAATAAGTAGATGAGAAAATTTAATGTAGCAGTAGTTGGAGCAACTGGTGCTGTTGGAGAAGAACTTTTTAGAGTGATGGAAGCGTATGACTTCCCTGTTGCAAATATTGTGCCATTAGCTAGTGCAAATAGTGCTGGTTCAAAAATAGAATATATTGGAAAAGAATATACTGTTTTAGAATTAACAACTACAGCTTTTGAAGAAAATGAAGTTGATATTGCATTCTTTTCAGCAGGTGGTTCAATTTCTGAAAAATTTGCAAAATATGCAGTTGAAGCAGGTGCTGTTGTAATTGATAATACAAGTCACTTTAGAATGGATCCTAATGTTCCTTTAGTTGTACCTGAGGTTAATCCTGAAGATATTACTTTATGGAAAGAAACTGGAATCATTGCAAACCCAAATTGTTCAACTATTCAAATGGTATTATCTTTAAAACCATTAGATGAATTATATGGAATTAAAAGAGTTGATGTTTCAACTTATCAAGCTGTTTCAGGAGCTGGAAAAGCTGGAATGGAAGAGTTAGTAAAACAAATGCAAGCGTTTTTTGCCTTTAATTTAGATGATGCTAAAAAAGAAGCATTTGCGCATCAAATTGCTTTAAATGTAATTCCTCAAATAGATGTAGCACAAGATAATGGATTTACTAAAGAAGAAATGAAAATGGTAAATGAAACTCAAAAAATTCTTAAAAAGAATATTCAAGTAGCAGCTACTTGTGTAAGAGTTCCAGTTTTAAGATCTCATTCAGAATCAATTACAGTAACATTTGATCAAGATGTTGAAGTTGATGTAAAAGAAGTAAGAAGTTGTTTAGAAAGCTTTGAAAATATTGAAGTTATTGATGATTTAGAAAACAACGCTTATCCAATGCCAATTATAGCAACAGATACTGATATTACTTATGTAGGTAGAATTAGAAAAGATATTTATTCACCTAATGTTGTTCACTATTTTAATGTAGCTGACCAAGTTAGAGTAGGAGCTGCTACAAACTCTGTTAGAATTGCACTTAAATGGATTGAAATGGAAAACGATATTTAATGATAGAAAGACTTTTTGAAGGTGCAATGTGGCAGACTAGATTATTTATTCTTTTAGCTGTTATATTTGGACTTCTTGGTGCAATAACTTTATTTATTGTTGCATCAGTTGATATTTTTGAAGTCTTAAAGTATACATTTAATGTATATATGAACGGCTTACATCCAGAAGATTTTCATGAAGTTATTGTTAGTCAAATAATTGGTGCAGTTGATTTATATCTTATTGCAATTGTAATGTTGATTTTTGCATTTGGTATATATGAACTTTTTATATCTAAAATAGAAGCAGCTGAGAATAAAGAGACAGGAAATAATATACTTGCTATTTCTTCTCTTGATCAATTAAAAGATAAAATTGCTAAAGTAATTATTATGGTACTTGTTGTAGGATTTTTTCAAAGAGTATTACATATGACATATAATAGTGCTTTAGAAATGTTATATTTTGCAGTGTCTATAATGGTACTAGCAATTGGACTTTTCTTTTTAGGAAAAGTTGGTAAAAATGAAAATAAGAAACTTATAGATTAAATAAAAGGTAGAAAATGTCAAAAATATTTGTAGATGCATGTTTAAGAAAAGAAACTCCATATACTCCTGTATGGATGATGAGACAAGCTGGTAGATATTTACCAGAATATATGAAAGTTCGAGCGGAAGCTGGAAATTTTTTAAACCTTTGTCATAATCCCCAAAAAGCTTGTGAAGTTAGTATTCAACCTTTAGATATTGTAGGTGTTGATGCTGCTATTTTATTCTCTGATATTTTAGTAATACCAAATGAAATGGGAATGCATTTAGACTTTGTAAAAGGTGAAGGTCCAATCTTTAAAGATCCAATTGTAAATGAATGTGATGTTGATGCTCTTTTAGGTGGTGAAGAAGCTGCTGATAAATTAACGTATGTGTATGAAACAATTAAACTTTTAAAACAGAAACTTCCAGAAGATAAAGCTCTTATAGGATTTACAGGTGCCCCTTGGACGCTTGCAACTTATATGATTGAAGGTCAAGGTACTAAAACATATAACATTTGTAAAAAAATGATGTATTCTAATCCTAAATTATTACATAAAATTTTAGCTAAAGTTACAGAAGTTGTTAAATACTATATGATTAAACAAATTGAAGCAGGAGCAGATGTTGTTCAAATCTTTGATTCATGGGCTTCAGCAATTGAACCTAATAAATATGATGAATTCTCTTGGAAATATATGATAGAAATAGCTGATTATATTAAATCTAAATATCCTAATGTTCCAATTATTATGTTTCCAAAAGGTGTATCATCATTTATTAATATGGATGGAGTATATGGAAACTTTGATGTATTTGGAGTTGATTGGGGAACACCAATAGCAATGGCTAAGGCTAAGCTAGGTGATAAATATGTACTTCAAGGGAATATGGAACCTTGTAGACTTTATTCAAAAGAAGAAACTACAAAATGTGTAGAGAAAATTCAAGAAACTATGCAAGGTTCTGGACATATATTTAACCTAGGTCATGGAATTTTACCTGATGTTCCTGTTGAAAATGCAAAACACTTTGTAAGCGAATGTCAAAGAGTTTCTAAAAAATAAGTACAAAAAACAAGTAAAAAATAGTGAAAAAAGATATATCTAACAAATTTCATAAAAAAATGGAAAAACACTTGACAAAGAATATCTTTTTTACTATAATTCCACTCCATTAATTAAGGAATACATATTCCGGCATAGCTCAGTGGTAGAGTAGATGACTGTTAATCATTTGGTCCCTGGTTCGAATCCAGGTGCCGGAGCCA
>NZ_RCWF01000017.1 GCF_003667345.1 Poseidonibacter antarcticus | reverse complement strand
CTGGTGTAGCTCAGCTTGGCTAGAGCAGCTGATTTGTAATCAGCAGGTCGGGGGTTCAAGTCCCTTCACCAGCTCCATTTTTACTATTTTAATATCGCGGAATAGAGCAGCACGGTAGCTCGACGGGCTCATAACCCGTAGGTCGCTGGTTCAAATCCAGCTTCCGCAACCAATATATAAGCTTTTAGCTATTTGAACATTAGTTCTTTTAGCTAGAAGCTTTTTTTTTGTTTAATTAAAAAATATCTATTCAATTTTCAAAAGAAACATATAAATTACTGGAATAAAACTTTATATTTAACTTCCTAGTTAAGAGATAAATTTATAAATCTTAACAAATCAATTGAAGCTTTTTTACAAAAATATTATAAAAACTTGCATTTATATGTAAAAAGTGATACAATTTCAATAACATACACAATATGGAGGTGCAAATGACGAAGGTTTTACATTTTTAGTATTGTTAAAAAACTAATTAAAAATAATTTACTATAAAGTAAATATTATAAATAGACGTTTTGTTTATAAGATATTGAATTAAAGGGGAAAGGTTTTAAATCTTTTCCCTTTTTTTTCGTCTGAAATTCTTGTATTTATTTAATAAATCTAATAAAAAGTGACTTTTTGTTAAAATAATTATATTTAGCTTAATATCTCTTGCTATTAAACTTATTTTCAGTTATACTGTGCTTACTTAAGATGAATAAGAGTTTCATCTGTTATTTTATGACTTTTATTAATTACTCTCATTGATATTACACATTATTTATACAAAAAAGCTCATTTTTATCTTTTGATTACTCTATAATAGAGAATTAAAGGAATAATATGTCAATTACACATATACACACAAACAAAAAGATTGAAGTTTTATTAAGACTTCTAAGTGAAAACGAAAATTTACAGGATGCTAGTTCTAAAGCTGGTTTAAATATAGAAAAAACAAAATTGATTATGAATCAAAATAGAAACTAATTATCATAAAAAGAACTAGTTTAAATATAGTTTTTTAATCAAGTAGGATATTTCTTTTATAATTAATTGAATAATAATCTTCTATTTAAAACTAATATAAAAGAAGAAAGTTAATTCCCGGCTTCTTTTTTTATTTATTTTTAGATATAATACATCCTAATTTTTAAAGTGCCTCCATGGCGGAATTGGTAGACGCGTGCGATTCAAAATCGCATTCCTTTGGAGTACCGGTTCGATTCCGGTTGGAGGTACCATTTATCTACTTAACTTAAATCCATTGATTTCCTATATCTCTACTACTTTTAATTTTGTAAATTCATATTAACTTGTAATATAATTATTCAAATATATAGTAGTATTAAATATTAACAAGTTTCTTTTATAAACTCACTTCTTATATCTTTTTTTTATTATAAATTTTATTATTATTATATTCAATAAGTGATATAATTCGCAAAAAGGATTTTTTATGAAGTTTTCATTATCATTTCGTATTTGGCATTGGTTAAATGCTTTTGTAATACTAGGATTATTAGGTACTGTATTTTTACGTCAAACATTTTTAAGTTGGAGAACAAACTCTGAAATATTAATTAGTAAATTACAAGAGATAAATATAGAAATTACTGCAATTCAGGCTAAAGTTTTGGCAAAAGCTATTCGAGCTGGAATGTGGGAATGGCATATTTTATTAGGTTATGCTTTAGCTTTTTTAGTTCTTTTTAGAATCTATTTATATTTTAAAGACACATCAGAAAGAGAGAGTTTTTCTTCTTTATCTTTACATAAAAAAGTAGTTCATAGTTCATATTATATTCTAAATGCAACTTTAATAGTTATTGCTACAACAGGATTAATAATTCATTTTTACCAAGAATTAGGACTATTAAAAGATACAGCTCACGATATTAAAGAAATTCATGAATTAGCATATTATGTTATTTTATATTTTGTGCCTTTACATATATTAGGTGTAGTAATTGCTGAAAATAGAGACGAAAAAGGTATTATTTCTACAATAGTAAATGGAAAGAAATAATCTTTTATTTACTATAGCTTTTCATAATATTTACTAATTCATCCATTGAATCCATTGCTGATAATTCATCTTTTGATTCTCTTATTTCTTTGACTAGATGACCTTTTGCAAAATGTTCAATATATGATGTTATCATTCCATTAACAGCACCTTTTATTGCTGTTAATTGTCTAATTACCTCGTATGGGTCGCTATGATTATCATTACAATCCATATCTTTTTCTAGTTTTGTTTTTACAGAGTTTACTTGCCCTTGTATTCTATTAATTCTATTGATTAATTTTTTATTTTCTATCTCACATTGATACATTTCTTTCCCTTACATCAAACAGTTTGTATATGATTTTTCATTTTTCTTTGAAGCTACTTGAATTTGAACATGATCAAAATTTAATTTATTTAGTTTTTTTTCTAGTATTGAAGTTATATTTTCAATTTCTACTAAGTTTAATAAATCATCTTTTAAAACAATTTCTAATGAAATAAAGTTATGTTTTGAACTTGGCTTATAAATATGTAAATCACTATAAGAAATAATATTTTCATCTTCTTTTATAACACTTTCTAATTGCTCTTGTGAAACTTCTATTATATTTATATCCATTAATGATAAGAATGATTTTTTTAATAATGGATAAGAATGATACAAAATATAAACAGAAAAAACTACTGTTAAAATAGAATCTATATAATATATCTTGAAAAAATAGATAAATATTCCAGCAATTACAACAGCCACAGATATAAGTGCATCACTTAGCATATGTAAATAAGCAGATTTGATATTTGCATCTTCATTATTACTTTGATCTGAATGTGTATGATTATGACTGTGTTCGTGTGCATGATGAGTTGAATGCTCGTGAGAATGATTATGTCCACATGCTTCTACTCCTAAGCTATTTAGAATATATGCACTAATTCCATTTGCAATTACAGCAATAATACCAACGATTATCATATAAATAGGACTAATTATCTCAGGATTAAAAAATCTATTTATTGCTTCATATATCATATATAGCATTGTTCCATATAAAAATATAGTATTAACAAATGCTGCCATCATTTCAGCTCTTACATAACCAAATGTTTGTTTAAATGTCGTACTTTTACTTCCAAGTCTTAGTGCAATATATGTAACTATTACTGCTAATACATCTCCTGTATTATGTAGTGCATCAGCAATTAGAGCAAATGAGTTTGATATTAAACCAAATGAAACTTCAGAAATAATAATAACTAGATTTACAATAATAATAATGAGTATCTTTTTATCTTTTGACATATATTTTACCTTTTATAATATAGTGGGGTATAGTATATTTGAAATAATATTAAATATCAAGATAGTTAAATATTGCATTCATTTACTTTTATTTACTTTATATTTAATTCAAGTTTAAAGTGTGTGAATATAATTAGGTCATAAAAATGAGGAGTAAATATTATGGCAATATCAGATATAAGTGGATGTATTGGTTGTGAGTCTTGTGTAAAAGCCTGTCCTACAGATGTAATTAGAATGAATAAAAAATCAAATAAAGCAGAGATAAAATATGTAGAAGATTGTCAAATCTGTCATTTATGTAGGCTTTATTGTCCTGTTGATGCGATTACAATCACAAGTGAAAAATCTATTCCTGTAATAGTGTCTTGGGGTTGATTATGAATACAAATACTAAATTTTTACATACTATATTGTACTTAGCAATTTTTATTATTTTACCTAGTATATTTTTCATTTTGGTGCAAATACCTAAAAGAACTATATTAAAAGATTTTCTATCAATTATTACAGTATTAGCTTTTTTTATTGTTCTTGGACAATTTTATTTATCAAGAATGAATGAAAAATTAAAAGATACTTTTAAAGTTGTAGAAATGATAAAAATCCATAAAATTTTAGGATATATAGTTTTACCAATTCTTATAATTCATCCTTTTTTAATAGTTGTTCCAAGATTTTTTGAAGCTGGTCCTAATCCTTTTGATTCATTTATTAAAATGATAACGACACTTGATAGCTTATCAATTATATTAGGAATCATAGCTTGGGTTTTAATGATGGTATTAGGTCTTACTTCGATATTTAGAAATAAGTTAAATATGACCTATAAATCATGGAAAGTACTTCATGGATTTTTATCTGTGTTTTTTATTATTTTTGCATCTTGGCATGCTATTGAAACAGGTAGACATATGAATATATCTATGAGTATATTATTGATTTTAATTACATCAATAGCTTCTATTGAATTTTTATTTTACACAAATAAAAAGATTATAAAAAATGAAAAGGTAAAAAATTATGAATAAAGAAAAGGTAACAAGAAGAGAGTTCTTAGGACTTACAGGCACTACAATTGGCGCACTTTCTTTATCAGCTTTAAGTACTAGTTTGGGTTGGGCTGAAAATATTGTTAAAGTTGATTTAAAAAATATAAAACAAACAGATAAAGAAGTCGATGTTTTAGTTATAGGTAGTGGAATGGCAGGACTTTTTGCTAGTGTAAAAGCTCATGATGCAGGTGCAAAAGTAATGATGGTTTCAAAAGGAGGTCTAGGAAGTTCAGGACAAACACCCTTTGCAAAAGGTATATTTTCTTATGATGAAAAAAAAGAAAAACTAAGTATTGATGAGTTCGTTGATAAAGTTTCAAGATCAGCATTAGATACAAATAATAAAACTTTTACAAGACAATTAGCCGAACACTCAAAAGCAAGAGTAGAAGAACTAAAAGATTGGGGCTTTTTTGAGTCTCCTTTATATAATAAGTCATTTTTAAAACCAATTGAAGAGCGAAATATTGCATTATTAGAGCGAATTATGATTACTCATCTTATAAAAGAAGATGGAAAAATAGCAGGAGCAGCTGGTTTTAGTTTGGATGATGAAGAGGTTTATATATTTAAAGCTAAAAGTGTAATTTTATGTACAGGAGCAGGGGGCTTTAAACCTAATGGTTTTCCAATGCAAGATTTAACTCATGATGGTTCAATTATGGCATATAAAATCGGAGCAAAAATTACAGGAAAAGAATGGAATGACGGACATCCAGGAAATGCAGAAAATTCAGCAGACTCTTTTGGTAATTGGCATGGAATGTTTGAGCAAAAACCTTCAACTGTTAAAGTGGAGGTTCACCATGATTTAGGTGTTGATTTAAATTATATGACTTACGCAAGTGGAAATGAAGTGAAAATGGGTCCTCCTGGTATGATGGAGGGTTCATCAGATATAAAAGGTGGTCCATATACTCCAGAAGAATTTAAAAGATCAGGACAAAGACCACCAGACCAGAAAAATGAAGAGAGTGGGGCAAAAAATGAACATAGAAGACCCCCAATGGATGGAGATAAAAAAGGACCACCTCCTGGAATGAGTGATTCAGCAGTTGGTGGTTCAAGTGCAGGATTATCAATACATAAATCAGAGGGTTTAACTCCAATAAATGAATTTTGTGAATCAACTATAAAAGGATTGTATGCAGCAGGTGATGCTCTAGGTTCTCATATGTCAGGAGGAATTTATACACAAATAGGTTCATCCCTAGCAGGTTCTGCTGTTCAAGGTTCAATTGCAGGAGAAGCTAGTGCTAAGTATTCAAAAACTATTGAAACGCCACAAATATCTGATAAAAAAATAGCAAAAATAAAAAAAGAGATTTTAGCACCGTTAAATTTAAAAGCAGGATATTCACCAGCTTGGGTAACGCAAACACTACAAGGAATTATGATTCCTAATTTTGTTTTATATATCAAAAAAGAAAGTATGTTAAAAGGTGCATTAGCTTATGTTGAAGAATTAAATGATTCTCACGTGCCATATTTAAAAGCATCAGATTTTCATGAGTTAAGACTTGCACATGAAACTGAAAATATGATTATAAGTGCTAAAATGAAATTAAAAGCATCTTTAATGAGAAAAGAGAGTAGATGTAGTCATTATAGATTAGATTATCCAAAAATGGATACTAAAAATTGGCAAGCGTGGATAAATATATATAAAAGTAAAAAAGGTAAAATGAAGTTGGATAAACAGCCTTTTGGAACATGGGCAAAAGCTTAAAAAATAGAGCTATCAAAGAATATCTTTGATAGCTCCAAAGTATTAAGCAATATTACTTTCTTCTTTTTCAATAGTATTATGAGGATAGTTTAACATACGATTTTGAAATGATAAAATTGCATCGTTTTGTATTATTCCATTTTCAATATTAATTGCTTTTCTAATTGTTTCATTTTTTTGCCAATAATTTCTTCCTGCTAATACAGTTGATAAATAAACGATTAATGCACCTGATATTGAACGTGTTGCACTTTCCCAAAGGTAACTAGGCGTATGATCAACTGCATAATAGTCAATAGTTTTATATTTTATTAAAGGTTTTTTAAATGTTGTTGGTTTTGCAAAAAAGAATCCCATACCTTCGTCACAACTTACATCAATAATAAGACTTTTAGGTTTTAGATAAGAACTTTCTTCTTCTATTATAAAATCTGTTGGATTTTTCGTATCTTGAAAGATTCCATTTATAATAATATCAGATTGGCTAATTAAATCAGTTAATGCTCTTTTAGAACCATCATGCTCTATAACCATCATCCGTGCTTCATTATTAATACCAGCATGAATTCTAACATAATGACAATCAAGTACTTCTTCTCGTACTTCACAGTCTCTACGTTGAACACATATTGTTATATTTCTAAATCCATGGGCTTTTAAAGCATGTATTGCACCACGACTTACTGCACCAAAACCAAAAATTATAACTTTTCTTTGATTTCCATAATGTCCATCAATACCCTTAAGTTGTAATGCATGTATAACAGCACAATATCCAGCCATTTCATTATTTTTATAAAAAGTATGTCGACCTTGTATATTGTTAGACCAAACAAACATATCTTCAAAAGCAATAAGTGTTTGTTTTCTATCAATTGCAGCTTGCGTAATATCTCGTTGTTGTATACAATGTACATAACCCCAAAGTGTTCCACCAATACGTAGTTCTTCTAAATCAGCTAATATAGGTTTATTAATAATAACTGTACCAATTTGACTTAATAATTCATGTCTAGAAGCAATTCCACCTGTTTGTGATGCAATTTGATCATCTGTAATTCCAAATGGTATACCATAACCTTCTTCAAATATAAGTTGTTTTCGTAATTCTTCTGGAATTCTTGATAAATGAGCAGGATGGATAGGATATCGTTGTTCATCTTCTTTTTTTGAAGTCCCGATGACTCCAATTTTTAAGTTATTCATATGTATGCCTTTATAAAATAATTAATCTATTTTGTTTAATTGGCAAATTAGTGTTTGTCAATAGTAGAGTTTGGAAGTTAAAATTTGAAAATTGGTAGGTGACACAAATCTAATGATCACCTTGAAGGACAAATAAGTGTATACGTAAAAACGTTTATGCATATACTCTATCCAACATAACCTTTAAAGAGTATTTAGTTAATAAGCGCATCATGCCATTGAACTAAAGATACACGAAATCCTTCTTTTACTTCTAAAACTTCATGAGTAAAATATGGATTACTTAAAAAGACAAGCATATCACCAGCTTTTGGTTTTATTTGAATTGTTTCACCTTTTTCATTATGTAGATAATTAAAGATAAGTTCTCCACCTGTAAATGTATCTTCAGAAACTATTTCATCATTACTTGTTGTAAATAATACTGTTGATATTTTTCTTTGAGGTGCAACGGGAAGAAATCCCATAATTTCCCCATCTTTTACTAAAACACTTGAATCATCACTATGTTGCTTATAAAATGAGCCTTTTGTATATTCTAAAGCTTGAATTTGTGTAGAAGTAGTAATAGCTAAGTTAAAAAACTTTTCTATATCATTTTGATGTTTTAAAAAATTATTAGTATAAATATTTTTATGAATAGTATTTAGTTTATGAATTTTAGTTTTTCTTATTTTTGTATTAGTTGTTGATTTAATTCTAATTGCATCTTTTTTTCTAATTTCTGCTTCAAAAATATCTTGATCTATTTTTATATTTGCTGTTATTTGTTTGCATGTTTTTTTAGATAAAAAGTTTTTAATAATCATAAAGGGATAATCATAATATGGATTTGGTAAAATACCAGTTGGTATATCTAATTTACTTAGAAATTCTTCACAAAAAACATTATTACTTATTTGAACCATTAATTACCTTTAATATTAAAATGCCTAGAATTATATCTTAATTTAGCAGAAATAATTTCTTTATTTTTTTATAAAGAAATCTCTTGATGTCTATGTTATAATTGTATTATGAAGAAAGATACAAAACATATAAGAGCAAATATAGTAAATAAATCACTTAGTTATATTTATAAATATATTGATACAAATATTACCTTAGATGAATTAGCTAAGTTAAATAGTGTTAGTAAATATCATTTTTTGAGAATATTTAAAGAAGAAGTAGGTGAAAACTTATTTCAGAGAATAACAGCTATCCGTTTACAAAAAGCAGCGAATTTATTAATTACAAATAGTCATTCAACTATTAGTGAAATAAGTCAATCTTGTGGTTATTCTTCACATACTTCTTTTATAAAAGCATTTAAAAAAAGATTTATTTATACACCTTCTAAATGGAGAAAAGGTGCTTATAAAAACTTTTCACAAGATACTTTAAATTTGAAAGAAGACTTTTATTTAACTTTTAAAGATATTATTCCAAGTATTAAAGTTGTTCCTTCTAGGACATGCGTATATATTAGATTAAAAGGCTATGGAATGTTAGAACTTTCTCAAACATGGGAAAGACTACTTGCCTTTGCTTATGAAAATAATATACTGGAAAATACTCAAATAGGGATGTATCATGATAATCCTATTATTACAGAATATAAAGACTGCAACTATATAGCAGCAATAGAAGTAGATGATGATTTTAAACCTACAAATTTAATAAGTAAATTAGAAATTGAAGAATCATTATGTGCAATTTTTCATTATGAAGGTGTTTATGGAGATATTGCTAAACTTATGGCTTACATATACCATTATTGGATGCCAAATAGTGGATATGAAGCTAAAACACTTCCTGCCTTTGCAATATACCATCAAAATCATTATTTAGAAGAGAATGATACTTTTAATCTAGATTTCTATGTACCTATACGGGTAGTTTGAAAATATGAAAAATTATTCTGCAAGAGAATATTAAATCTATTACTTACATAAACTACTGTAAGCATAAATTAAGTATGAAACATATATTATTTTACCATAAAAACTATTTAGAGATAAAAAAGGAATAATAAAATGGAAAATAAATTTTTAGAGGCAATGAAATTTAGACATGCAACAAAAGAGTATGATTCAAATAAAAAAATAAGTGATGATGACTTTAACGAAATTTTAAATTATGGAATACTAAGTCCAAGCTCTTTTGGATTTGAACCTTGGAAATTTGTTGTTGTTCAAAATGAAGAATTAAGAGAAAAATTAAAAGTATTCTCATGGGGCGCTCAAGGAACACTTCCTACCGCAAGTCATTTTGTAATTATCTTAGCTAGAAAAGTTAAGGGAATGAAATATGATAGTGAATATATTAAACATATGATGAATGATGTAAAAAAACTTCCAAATGATGTGCAAGAAGTTTATAGAGGTTTTTATGAAAAATTTCAAAAAGAAGATTTTAATCTTTTAGGAAACAATAGAGCTGTTTTTGATTGGTCTAGTAAACAAACGTATATTGCTTTAGCAAATATGATGACAGGTGCTGCTTATATGGGAATTGATTCTTGTCCAATGGAAGGATTTGATTTAAGCTTGACTGAAAAGTTTTTAGAAGAAGAATTAGGTATTGATACTGAAGAATATGGTGCTTCTGTTATGGTTTCTTTTGGGTATAGAAAAAATGCTCCTAAACATGAAAAGATTAGACAAAGTGTTGAAACAGTTACTTCTTGGTTTAATTAATTAAAAAATAAACATGTATTAAATATTCTTTAACAAAATTATAACATCAATACAATTTTTTCATTTTTGCAAGTTTCGTGACAGACTTATTCTCTATAATTTATAAAATCTTTAGAAGGATAAACAATGAATTATAAGAAAATATTTTTCCCTATTGGTGGGGGAGATGAATTAGAAGAAAGATTATATGCGGCACTATTAATAGCAAAAACTTTTGAAACAAACTTAGAAATATTACAGTGTGGTTTAAAATCAAATATTAGTATGTATAAGACAATGTCTATCCCTAGAGATATTTTAAACAAAATTGATGAAGTAGTAGATAGTAAGTATGAAGAAGATAATAATGAACTTCAGGCACTTTTCGAAAAAGTTGCTTTGGAAGTTGATATTAATATATCAAGCGGAGCTTTAAAAGAAAAAGCATTTGCATATCTTAAAATAAGAGAAGGTCTACGAAGTACTCTTATTGAGCAGGAATCAAAGTTTTGTGATTTAGTTATAGCAGCAGCTCCTCCTGCTGGTGTTACAACAGCCACATTTGAAAATGCCGTACTTAAAAGTGGAAAATCAGTATTGATGTTTCCAAGAATAATGAGAAAATTTTCGCTGGACTCAATTATTATTGGTTGGAATAATTCAACTGAGGCTTCACGTGCTATTACTTCATCTATTGAACTTTTAAAGAAAGCACAAAGAGTTCATATTGTATCTTCTCCTGAATATGTAGAAGATCATGAAATTATGACAAGTCTAATTAATTATTTAAAATTGCATGGTATTGATGCAAGTTATGATATTGTTAAAACTACAAGGATTCCAGGTCAGGCTTTATTAGATACAGCTTTAGATGGAAACTTTGATTTAATAGTAGCTGGGGCTTATGGACATAAGGGACTTAAAGAACTTATGTTTGGTGGAGCTACTAGATATTTACTTGAAAAATCAACTTTACCAATTTTTATGTCTTATTAATTATGATAGAATTATATTATGAAAATATTGATTTTAGAAGATAATGAAACTTTAGCAGATGGTATACATAAAAAACTAAAAAATTCAGGATTTATTGCTGATGTTTTTTATGACGGAGAAGAAGGTCTTTATACTTTAGAAACATCAACATATGATTTACTTATATTAGATTTAGGACTACCTGGAATTGATGGTATTGAGATTATAAAGAAGTTAAGAAAATCTCAACAAAATCTGCCAATTCTAGTTATATCTGCAAGAGATAAATTAGATCAACGAATTCTTGGACTTGATACAGGTGCGGATGATTATTTATGTAAACCTTTTGAACTTGATGAAGTTATTGCAAGAGTCCAAGCTCTTTTACGAAGAAGTAATAATCAAATTAGTAATATTATAAAATATAATGATTTAAAGTTTGATTCCCAAACTCGTATTTTGATGAAAAATAATGAAAATATTGATTTAAGTAAAAGAGAATTAACAATTTTTGAATATTTAGTTCAAAACTTAAATGCAATTGTAAGTAAAGAAAACATAGTTGAACATATCACTACAGTTGATGATGAGTTTAATCCAACAGCTGTTGAGACATATATCTCAAGACTAAGAAAGAAACTTGGGTCTTCTATAAATCTTAAAACAGTTCGAGGATTAGGTTATATGATGAGTTAAGATGGAAAGTACTTATAAAAATACAATCTCAATAAAATCTCGTTTAATAAAATGGTTAATTTTCCCTTTTGCCTTATTATCAGTTATTCTTTTCATTTATATATATTTAAATCTACAAGAAAAAGTAAATAGTTTTTTTGATAATAGACTTTTTGCAACAGCACAAAGTATAAAAGAAAATATAGGAATTGAAAATTCAAAACTTTTTATTGATCTCCCAAACTTTTCTATTGATTTACTTTCAAATCATGAACAAGGACTAGTATATTATTCCGTAGTAAATGAAGAAGGTGAATTATTAATAGGACATGGCTTACTTTTTAATAAAAGAATACTAATTAATCGAAAAAAAAGATTTTACAATCTTACATATGATGGAGTAAAATTAAGAGCAGTATCATATAAAACTACATTAAATAGTGCAGGAAAAATACACACAGCATATATTACAATTGGGGAAACGACAGAAGAAAGAGAAGAAAATATAAATTATGTTTTAACTCTTATGTTTATAATAATGGCAATAGTAATATTTTTTACCATTACAATCACTATTATTGCTGTTAATAAAGGGTTAAAACCCTTAAACAATTTAAAAAAGATAATAAAAAAGAGAGATGATAGAGATTTAGAACCTTTAGTTTTTAATGCCCCAAAAGAATTAGAAGATATTGTAAACAGTATTAATATTTTACTAAGTAGAAGTAGAGATACTATTGATTATATTGAACAGTTTAACTCAGATATTTCACATCAATTAAGAACTCCATTAGCTGAAATGAAAGTGAAAATCCAATTACATTATGAAAAAAACAGTGAAGATTTCATTGCATTAAATTCTTTGTTAAATAATATGACACATATAACAGAGCAACTACTTTTATATGCAAAAACAAATCCAAATACAATTAATTTAAAGCGTTTTGAAAAACGAAGTTTAAATCAACTATGCAAAGAATATTGTTTAAGAACTGCACCAAGAGTTTACGCAAAAGGATTTGAATTTGCTTTTGAGAATATAGATGAAGAAGTTTTTATTCAAACAGATTCAATACTTTTAGAAAGTATGATGGATAATATTATCAACAATACTATACACTATGCTATTGATGAGAATGGGAATCCAATTGGAACTATTACTTTAAGCTTAGAAAGACATAATAATACAGTTTGGTTAAATATCAAAGATGAAGGAAAAGGAGTTCCAAAACAGAACTTAAAATCTATTTTTGAAAGATACTATAGAGTTGATTCCTCAAAACAAGGTTCAGGATTAGGTCTTAGCATTGTAAAACAAATTGCTGTTTTACATCAAGCTAAGGTTTTGGCTTCAAATGAAAATGGTTTAAAAATATCTATAGTCTTTAATCATAAAGAAGAAGAAATTAATTAGTTAAAAGATAGTTATATTTTTTAAATGTTTCATATGATTTATTTAAAATTTTTGTAGATTGTTTTGAACCAAGCCAAGAATAACCTATTTTTTTAGATCTTAGATAACGTTGAGTTCTTCTTTTTGATAGAGTTTATTTAATCGCATTTTTTAAAATTTTAAATCTCTTTGGATATTTAATTTTAAATTCTTTTGAAACAGCAAATCCTCTTGTTGGACCATTAATTATAGGCATTACAATTTTACTATCATTAATTGCATCGTTTAATGTTGGAGCATCCCATCTTCTTGATCTTTTGGCAGAGGATATAGCAAGAGCTTTAATCTTATCTCTATATGCTTCACTTCCTTGCGCTGCTGTAATAAGAATGTCTATTTCAGAGTTTAATAAAGCAGTTCTTACTGCCTTACCACCATTAAAAACTTTTATATCAATATTTTCAAAAGGAATATCAAATTTTTTCAGAAGTAATTTTAATAATAAATGCCCACTTGATTTATTTATCACCCCAGCACTTAAAGTATTAGGATTGTTTTTTATATGATTTATTATTTCAAGAACTGAATTAAACTCTGAAGTCTTATTTACAGCAATAAAATCATAATCAAACCATTGCAAGTTAATGATTTCAAAATCATCTAAACTATATTTAGCTTGACCACTTAAAATTGAATTAGGAAGATAAGGTAAGAAAGTAGAAGAGAAAACTGTATATCCATCACTTGGTTGTTTTAATACATAATTTGCTGCTTCTAAAGAAGCTTTGTTCTTTTTATTTGTAATTTTTATTGAAGTTTTAAGCTCTTTTTCTAAGAATATAGCCATATTTCTAGTCATTCTATCAGCACTACCACCTTGCCCTAATCCAACAACAAATTCTATTTGTTTATTTGGATAAGTATCAGCTAATATTAAACTGTTAAAAAAGAAGAAAAGTATGATAAAATTTTTCATGATACACCTTTTTATTAAATATAAATAAGCTTAATATTTAATACTGTCACCAACCTTGCAAAATTATAGATGAAGTAAAGATTCTATAATTAATTTACTACCTAATAATAGTATAACAATTTTTAAAACTTTTTCAAAAACTTTATTATTTGTTTTATATAATATTTTTCTGCCTACTATTGTTCCTAAATATGAGATAATAACTAATATTATAATTAAGCTAAGCCATGGCAAATAGTCAAACCCAACTTGAGAAAAAATCACTGCTTTACTAAAATTTTGAAAAGATATACACCAAGCTAAAGTTCCTACAACTAAAAGTCTATCTTTTAACATTGATGCTAGAAGAATTCCTAAAATAGGTCCAACTACACCAATAAACATAGTTAAAAAACCTGTCACAATTCCAAAAAATAAAATAGTTAGATTTGAGATATTATCAATTTTTAGATTTGGAAGTAGTGTTAAAATTACTATTCCCAAACCTAAGAGTAATTTTAAAATATTTTCGTCTAGAGAGATTAAAGTTAAAGTAGAAAAGAAAAAACCAATAAGTGAACCAAAAAAGAATATCAAAAAGAATTTCTTTAAAAAAGTATTTCTAAACAAAAAAGCTCTAATCATTCCTGAACCAGCTTGAACACTTGCATGAATAGATAGTAATGCAGTAATAGGAAGAATTAAACTCATTCCTCCAATTACTAACAGACCACCACCTGTTCCAACTGTAGTTGAAATTATTGCACCTAAAAAACAACTTCCCATTAAAATGAGAAGTTCATATATATCAAGGGATATAGGTAAAAAGTCCATTTTTAAATATATACCTCACCATCTAAAAGTAATCTTGCAGTTCTTGTTGTTTTACCTTCAACATCATTAATATCTAAAGTTGGAAAATTAACTCCAACATCAATTGTTCCAGAAGGAGTCTCAATTTTAACAATATAATCTCCTATTTCTAATTTTTTAGGGTTTAATTCATTTAGTAAAGTTCCTTCAATAAAAGAACCAGTAGCTACACAAAAACCAGCAGAAACAGCAAGTGCAGGATGTGCAGTTGAGGGTGTAAAATATCTAATATTAATATCACCATCATTAATTGCTTTTGAGATTACTGCAATTTTTGGAATAACATTTCCTCTTGCACTTCCTAGACCCATTTTATGTGAAGCTTGTTCTCTTATATTTTCTAATTCTTCAAATAGTTTTTTGTTTGAATCAAGTTCACTTGGAGTTTCATACCCTGTAATATTCATATCTGACGCATTAATAAAAACAACTGGCATAGATATATCTAAGCATGTAGCTTTAATACCATTAAATAAATCATAGTTATTCCCTGTAGGTAAATAACTACCGGTCTTTCCACCAGTGATATTTTTAAAAAACATTTCAATAGGTGCTGCACTTCCAGGAACTCCAGCAATTTTCATATCTCCATGATATTGAACAGTTCTATTTGGTGTTTTAATAGTTTGTGTAATAGTGGCACCTGTATTAACATCATACACATTTACATTTGTTATTCCATCATCAATTGAAACAAGACCTTTTTCTAAACCAAAGGCTCCAATTGCAGTTAAAATATTTCCACAAGTTGGTTTATCATCTACTGAAGCCACACCAATATTTGGTTGTATAAATTTATAATCTAAATCTATTCCTTCTCTTTTTGATGCAGAGACAATAGCAACTTTTGTTGTTACAGAAGTTGCCCCTCCAATTCCATCAATTTGTCTAATATCTTCACTTCCCATAATCTTTGCAATTAGTTCGTGTCTTTCTTGTGTATCTTTTGGTAAATCATTATCTAAAAAATATGCACCTTTTGAAGTACCTGATCTATATATCATACATTTTATTCTTTTTAAATCATTCATTATTCTACTCCAAAAAATGTATCTGCAATTAATCCTGCAGGTAAATGTAATGTCATTGCATTACTAACAAATAGTAAGAACCCAAGTGCAATACTTGTAATAATTGCTATTTTCAACCAAGATGATTTCATTTTTGTTCTAATTATCATTACAAATAAAATTGCTAATGATGGGATAAAACCAAGAATCCATGTTCCTAATAAAAATACTGGTAAGATTAAGAAGTTTTTCCATGTTTCCATCCAAGATGCAGTTAATTGTCCATTCTCAGTTAATGCAACATTTAACACATCTTGCTGTTTTTCTCTTGATGTTAATTGCATTGTTAAGAATATTCCAAAAAGTATCATTAAAGATGAAATTACAATTGGAAAAATACCACCAAGAAAATCATGTGGAACTGAATCAATGATTGCAAATATTGCAAAAGCTATTATTCCCCAAGTAAATAAAAGTTCACCAGTTATAAATGTATAGTTATGATCACTCTTTACTTCAACTTCACCTCTAGCTTCTTTTTCTAATTTTTCTTTTTTATCACTTCTTTTTTGGAAAAATACACTTAATCCAATAGATAAAACCATTAATACAATTAAAATGATAACTCCAGGTCTTTGTAGCATATCCCATGAGTAAAACTGAACTGCTTGATAATAATATGTTTCAATAGTTCCAGCTAATACAAAACCAATTAATAAAGCAGGTCTTGGCCAATCAAAGTATTTAAATAAAGTTCCTAACGCACCAATTGCAATTAAAAGCATTAAATCTTCTAAACTTCTAGTAGCTTGTAATGCAGCAAAGAAAATAATCATCAACATAAATGGAGCAACATACCCATAAGGAATAGTTGTAATTTTTGAAATCTTATTTGATAATAAAAGACAAGTTCCAGTCCCAACTACATTTGCTAAAGCAAGTGACCAAATAATGATATATGAAATTTCTAAATTTTCATCAACCATACCAGGTCCAGGTTCAATACCTAATATTACTAATCCACCTAAGAATACTGCCATTGAACCACTTCCTGGAATACCAAATAAAAGTGTTGGTACTAAACCTCCACCTTCTTTAGCATTATTAGCAGACTCAGGAGCAATAACACCTCTTACATCACCCTTACCAAATTGTGATTTATCTTTTGAAGTTTGAACAACATGACCATAAGCAATCCAATCAACAACACTTCCACCAAGACCTGGAATTGCCCCAATCATTGCTCCAAGAGGAGCACAACGCGCAACTATCCATCTTGATGCCCATGTATCTTTAATCCCTTGAATCCAAGAACCACCAAGTTTTTCAGCTTTTGAAATCTTTTTATTCTCAACAAGTAATCCAATAATTTCAGGTACCGCATAAACTCCAAGACCTAAAATAACAAGTTTAATTCCATCATATAAATAGTAACTATCCATTGTCATTCTAAATTCACCCGTAGCAGGTGCAGATCCAATTGAACCTAATAATAATCCAACTCCAGCTGCTAAGAATCCTTTGAAAAGTGATTTGCCACTTAAAACACCAACCATACTAAGACCAAAGATTCCTAAAATAAATAGTTCAGCAGAACCTAATTTTAAAATTAAATCTCTTGCAAATACAATAAATGCTGAAAGAATAATTGCTCCTAGAAGTCCACCAACTAAAGAAGCAGAAAAAGCTGCTCCTAAAGCACGTGCAGCTTCACCTTTTTTAGACATAGGGTAACCATCTAAAACTGTTGCTTGAGAAGCAGAAGAACCAGGTATCCCCATTAGAACTGATGTAAATGTGTCAGATGTTGGAATAACCGCAACCATACCAATTAACATTGCTAATGCTGAAGTTTGATCCATTCCATAAAGAAAAGGTAACATAATTGAGAACCCAACAATTCCTCCAAGTCCAGGAAGAATTCCAACTAAAATTCCTAAAAATACCCCACCTAATAAATAAAGCATGTGCTGAACTTGCATAAGTTCATTAAATGCACTCATAAGAGCTTCTAATGCCATAATTAATCCTTTTGTGAAGTGATTAAACACTTCTATATTTTATATAAGAAGATTAACATTCAAGGCTGTCATGAAACTTGCAAAAAAGAAGAAAATTTATAAATAATTTAACTTGAAGAGTATCGAGAAAAAGGGATATATAGTAAAAACCACCTTATCTTAAAAGATAAAGTGGTTAAAGAAAAAATGAAATTTAATTGGTTTAAAATCTAACTCTATAGTTTTTAGTAAGCCAGTGTCTTATCCATTGTCTATCTTCATCATTAACACTTGTTGCAATATCTTTTAATTTATCTGCTTTTGCTCCAACTGTTTGCTTATAATCACCTAACTGTATTCTACTCATTTCTTTAAAACCTTCAGTTGCAACAATTTTTTTCATCGCATTTTGATATGTTTCAATTACATCTTGGGAAACACCTTTTGGTAACATAATCATTTTTTGAGAAGGGAAACTTGCTGTAAATAAAGTTTTCCAAGCTTTGTATGCTTCGCCTGATGGTTTCTTACCATGAACTTTTTCATATACTTCACCAAAATGAGGTAAATTTGGGAAAGTTGGATCTCTTTGTAAATCACCATTTTCATCTAAAGTACCAAAGGCAAATAAAGGAACTGCTCTTCCTTCTTTTTGTGCAGGTAATACATTTTTAAGATAAGAAGATGATGATTGGAAGTCAATATTTGTTTCACCTCTTAAGAAAGCTAGTCTAGTAGATTTTTTACCTTTCATTCCAAATACAGGTTGTGTCTTAATATTTAATAAATGGAAAGCTAATAAAGGAACTAAATCCATTGATGTAGCACCTTGTGAACCAAATTTAAGTTTTTCTGATTTTAATTTATCTAAATCATCAATACTATTAACACCTAATTTAGAAGAAACATAAATAATTCCATTTGTTGGAGAACTTAATACTGCATTCCAATCTTTATATTGGTATCTAACTCTTTTATCACCTAATAAAAATGGAATTTGAGTTGATGCTGATGATGCAAAAATTGTTAACCCATCTTTTGATGCACGTTTTGCAAAAAAGTTTGCACCTTTTGTAGAACCGCCACCTGGCATATTCTTAATTACAACAACAGGATTACCTGGTAAGTTCTGTGATAATAATGGAGCATAAAATCTTCCCCATTTATCTGTACCACCACCTGCTTTATATGGCATAATCCATTCAATAGTTTTTCCCTTGAAACTAACTTCTTTTGCACTTACAATACTTGTTAACATTCCTATTGCTAATGTTGATATTAAAAGTCTCTTTGCTATTTTCATCTTAAATCCTTTTATTAAGTTTATGATGAAAGATTATCATTGAATTCTGTCATGAACCTTGCAGTAAAAAAGAATTTATAGAAGATAAAAGAATGCTACTTTATTGCTATTTTTAAGATTTTTTTGCAAGTTTGATGACAGAATTCAATGATAATATTCTTTCAGTCAAGCTAACAATTATATGTAAGAATAGTTGATTAGAAAAAAAATATATAGGATGAAAAATGAAAAAATTAACAAAAAGAAGTTTAGTAGCAGCATTTTTATTAGCAGGTCTAAGCTCACAAAGTTTTGCAGCTGAAAGTTTAAGTGAAGCTTTTACTAATGGGAAAGTAAAAGGCGAACTAAAATCTTATTATTTTGATGAATCATATGATTCTGCGAGTATATCAGATAATAGTGTCTGGGCAAATGGTATAAAGTTAGGCTATGTAACAAATAGTTATAAAGGGCTAAGTTTAGGAGTAACATTTCAATCATCATCAACTACTTCAATTGATGATGATGCTGGAAAACAAAATAAAACAATGAATGCTTCAGGATCAGTTTTATCAGAAGCTTATGTAAATTATAAGTATAAGAATACAACTTTTAAAGGTGGAAGACAGTTTATTTCTTTACCGTTAATTTATGGCTCAAGTTCAAGACTTATAAAAGAATCTTTTGAAGGCTATTTCTTATCTAATACTGATATCCCAAATACATTAATATCATTAGGGAAAGTTACTAAATATCAAACTAGAACTGATGGGCTTACAAAAACAACAAATTCAGCATCTTTTACTAATATAGATACAAATATTGGAGATGTTGGTGAATTTAATAAAATTGGTACAGATGGTGCTATTTCTTTATATATTAAGAATAATTCTATTAAAAATTTAAGTATACAAGCTCATTATGTAGATTTTATTGATGAGGTAGCGGATTTATATATTGATGCAAAATATAAATTTAGTGGAGAGTATAAATCTTTTGTAGCTGCTCAATATTATAACTCAAATTATGATGATAATACAATAGATGACAGCTCATTTTTTGGATATAAAGTGGGAATTACTCTAGTTGGTATTAACTTGCATGCTTCATATACATCAACGAATGATGATGGAAATGTAAATAGAGGTATTGGAGAAAAAGCAACTGCTTCATTTACTTCAGCAACAACGACAACTGCGAATTATACAGCAGGAACAGATACTTGGCAACTTGGAGCTTCTAAAAAATTTGGTAATTTAACTACAAAAATTAAATATACACAAAGTGATGCTATTGCAGAAAAGAATGATTTAGAACAAACTTATTTTGCTTTAAAATATAAATTCTCTGGGGCTTTAAAAGATTTAGCATTATCTGCTGAATATACAATATATGATTATGGGAATGGTAATGAATCAAAAGAAAAAAATGAATTAAGAACAAAACTAATTTATAAATTTTAATAATTTATATTAAAGAAATAAAAAAGGAATAGTATGAATTTTGATGTAGCAGATTTATGTGATGATAATACAGATAAGAAAATACAAGTATTATCATCTGATTATAAAAATTATGGTGGTAGAAAAAAATCTTTTGGAAAAATAGTAACAATAAAACTTGATAAAAGTAATTGGAGATTATTAGAACTTTTACGAGATGAAGATGGGGAAGGAAGAATAGTTGTTGTTGAAAATGCTAAGTTCTTTTATGGTGTTGTAGGAGATAAACTAATGGCATTTGCTGAAAAGAACAATTGGGCAGGAATAATATTAAATGGTTATGTAAGAGATACTGCATATACACGAAATATTGATGTAGCGCTTTATGCATTTGGAACTTGTCCTTTAAGAAATTTTGAAAAAACAAGTTCATCTAGAGCTGTTCAACTTAGCTTTGGAGGAGTTACTTTTAATGATGGGGATTATGTATATTTAGATGAAGATGGAATTATAGTAAGTACAGAAGAACTTCTTTAAAAATAGTATTTTTAATTAGTAATTTGTAGGAATTAACATATAATTTGTACTTTTATATATTCAATTTATGTAAATTTATTGATAAAATACATATATAACAACTTATTTTAAAAGGAATAAAAAACTTATGAAAATAACTATTGATGAAAAAATTTATGATATAGATATAGAAGATACAAATACTCCACTTCTATGGGTATTAAGAGATAACTTAAATCTAACAGGTACAAAGTTTGGCTGTGGAGTTGGACAATGTGGAGCATGTACTGTATTAGTAGATGGCGAGGCTATAAGAGCTTGTTCAACTGCTATTTCTTCACTTGAAAATAAAAAAATCACAACTATTGAAACAACAGAGGATAAAACTGTTCAAAAACTTCAAAAATTTTGGATTCAAGAAGATGTTGTTCAATGTGGATATTGCCAATCTGGACAAATTATGAATGCAGCAGGATTGCTAAAAGCAAATCCAAAACCAAGTGATAGTGAGATTCTTTCTTCTATGAATGGAAATATTTGTAGATGTGGAACATACAATAAAATAAAAACAGCTATAAAAGCTGCAAGAGCTGAGGTGTAATATGAAAAGAAGAGATTTTTTAAAAACAAGTTCGCTTGCTACTTCTGCTTTTGTTATTGGTTTTTATATTCCAAGTAAATCAAGAGCCCAAGACATAACACAAAAAGAGTCAAGTTTACAACCAAATGCTTTTGTAGAAATCAAATCTGATAATACAATTAACTTTATTTTTGGACAAGTTGAAATGGGTCAGGGTACTTATACAACTTTGGCTATGTGTATTGCAGAAGAATTAAATGTTAATTGGGAAGAAATTAACTTCAAAGGTGCTCAAGTTGCACCTGTTTATAATCATTTTTATGGTCCTTTGATGATTACAGGTGGTTCAAGTTCAATTATTGCGAAACAGTTAGAAATGAGAAAAATTGGTGCTGTATTGAATACAATGTTAAAACAAGCAGCTTCAAAAAAATGGAAAGTAAGAGCCTATGATGTTGAAACAAAAGATTCAAAGCTTATAAATAAAAGAACAAAAGAAGAACTTCCTTTTGGAGAATTTGTAGTTGATTTAGCTTCAATAAAAGTTCCTAGTGATCCTAAAATAAAAGATTTAAAAGATTGTAAAATAATAGGAAAACCACATTCAAGACATCCCAAAGAAGCATTAGCAAAAGTTACAGGAAAAGCAGATTTTGGAATAGATGTAAGAGTTGATGGTTTAAAATATGCAGCAGTTTTACATCCTACAGTATTTGGCGCAAAGATTAAAAGCTTTGATGCAAGTAAAGCACAGAAAAAAGTTGGTGTTATAAAAGTAAAACAAATTCCATCAGGAATAGCTGTAATTGCAGATACTTGGTATATCGCAAAAACTGCTTTAGATGAAATCAAAGTTGATTGGGATTTAGGTGAATTTGCAAAAATAAGTACTGAAGATATGGATAAGCAGTATGAAGATGCAATGAAAAAAGAGGGTGCATCTATGAGAAAAGATGGAGATAGTGTAAAAGCATTTAAAGAAGCTTCAAATGTAATAGAACTTGATTATGATTTTCCATTTTTAGCTCATGCACCAATGGAACCTTTAAGTTTTGCAGCACATCATAAAGATGGAAAAGCAATTTTATGGTCAACATCTCAATCTCAAACTTTAGCTTTTGGTGCAGCATTAAAAATTTTAGGTGTAAAAGCAGAAGATATTACTTATAATACTCCATATTTAGGTGGAGGTTTTGGTAGACGTGGTGCTATAAATATGGATTTTGCAGTAGAAGGGCTTTTTGTAGCAAAAGATGAAGGTTATCCAATTCTTACACTTTGGACTAGAGAAGATGATATTAAACTTGGAAACTATAGACCAAAATATAAAAATAAAGTTAAATTAGCTTTAGATGAACATGGTGATATTACTGCTTTTGATGCAAAAGTTGCAAGTCAAGCTATTTTCAAAGGTTCACCTTTTGCAATGTTGTACAAAGATGGAGTTGATGGTGCACAACAAGAAGGACTAGCTACACATCCTTATGATATAAATAGTCATAATATGCAAGCTTATACTATGGAATCTCCAATTTCTGTACTTTGGTGGAGATCAGTTGGTCATACACAAACTGCTCAAACAGTTGAATGTAGTATAGACCAAGCAGCATTTATTGCAAAAAAAGATCCAATTGAGTATAGAAAATCTATGTTAACAAATAAAAGATTTATAAATTTACTTGATGATGTGGCTTTAAAAGCAGATTGGAAAAATAGAAAAAAAGAAGAAAATGTAGGATACGGTGTTGCTATCGTTGAATCATTTGGAAGTATTTGTGCTCAAATTGCAAAAGTACGAGTTACAAAAAATGACTTCAAAGTTGAAAAAGTTTGGTGTTCTATTGATTGTGGATTTGCTTTTAATCCTCAAAATGTTGAAAATCAAATGATTAGTTCTATTAACTTTGGACTTGCGACACTACTAAGCAGTGAAATTACTATTAAAGATGGTGCAACTGTTCAAAGTAATTTCTATGATTATACAGTTACTAGAATTTCAGATGCTCCTGATATTGAAGTAAGTATTATAAATTCAGGTGCAAAAATTGGTGGGATTGGTGAGCCTGGAACTCCTCCTATCTTAGCCGCTGTTGCAAATGCAATTTTTGATGCAAGTGGAAAACTATATACATCAATGCCAATAAAAATGGTTTAATATAATTTGTTTAGTAATAAAAAGTATTTAGAATTTATAGAAAATTCTAGAAGTGAAGGTTTAGATATTGTAGGAGCTAGTGTTATTGAAACAATAGGTTCTACTTATGCAAAGAAAGGAAATATGATACTTATAAACTCAAAGGGTGAGTTTATAGGTGTTTTAGGAAGTCCTTCTTTACATAATGAAATTCTAGCGTTAGCAAAAACTACATTAGAATCACAAAAATCTGTTTATTTTGAAAACATACCAAAAGATAAAAACTCAGGTCATGGTATTAGTAAGTATTTTATTCAGCCTTTTTTTTATGATGAAGATTATTTGGCTTTAGGATTATGTCTAAAAAATTTTGGAAAGACTTTATGTCGTAATATTTTAGATGATAGTTTTGAAATATCTGATATAGATTGTGAAACAAAACTTGAAAATAATATATTTTATCAAAAAATTCAAAAGCCTTATTCTTTATTGATTTTTGGTTCAGGTTCTCATGTAACATCTTTAGTTCAAATGGCTAATTTAATGGCTTGGGAAACTACAGTTATTGATATTAATATGAAAAATGAATATGTAAAAGATGCGAATAATTTAATAAAATTAGAAAAACTTGAAGATATTTTAGAAAAAGATTTAAACTGTTTTGATGCTTGTGTTATTTTAAGTCATTCTCCAATAACAGATGATACATATTTGAAAGCTTTACTTAGTTCAAGTGTAGAATATATTGGAATTTTAGGAAATAAAAAGAATATGCAAAAGAAAATAGAAAAGTTTAATCTTCAAAATGATAAAAGATTTTTTGCTCCTGTTGGTTTTGATATTGGTGGAATAACTCACGAATCAATAGCTCTTTCAATATGCGCACAAATAGAAGCTAGGAAAAATGGAAAAATCTAATAATTTAGCAGTATTAATCTTAGCAGCTGGAAGTTCATCTCGTTTAGGTGAAAGTAAACAATTACTAAAGATTAGAAATGAAACTTTAATTGAAATTGCACTTGGAAATGCTTTGAAAATTAGCTCGAATGTAATTGTTGTGCTAGGTTATAATAGTGATAAAATAAAAGATAAAATAAAAGACTTTCCAATAAAAATAGAAATAAATCCAAATTATAAAGAAGGAATGGGGTCTTCATTATCCTATGGAATATCTAAGCTAGAAAAATCAAATAAAGTTTTGATTATGCTAAGTGATCAACCTTTGATTCCTTTAAGTCATTATTTAAAATTAATTAAAAAATCAGAAGAGAATGAAGATATAATAATATGTTCTAAATACCAAAATAAATTTGCTGTCCCTTCGATATTTCCAAATAAATATTATTCTATGTTAAAACAGTTAAAAGGTGATAAGGGTGCAAGAAATATCTTAGAAGAAAATCCTTTGGATTTTATACCTTTGGATGATAAATACTCAATAGATATTGATACAAAAAAGGATTATTTAAATCTTTTAAATAATATGGTTTAGTTTAAAAAATCTTTATCTATTTCACATCCAATTTTTTTAGAAACTTCAGTTTCACAACATTTAGTCTCTTTTGTAATTTCTCCATGTTCTTTTACATAAGATATTCCCCAATAGAACATATCTTTAAATAAAGGTCTTAATCTTTCACCAGCAGGTGTTAATGAATAAACAACTTTAGGAGGAACTTGTGCAAAAACTTCTCTATTTATAATATTTTTTTCTTCTAATTCTTTTAATTTTACTGTTAAAGTTTTTTGTGATATTTCTGAAATTATTTCATGTAAATCTTTGAATCTCTTTGCTTGAGCTAATAAATTCCATATAATAAATAATTTCCATTTATCATTAAATATATCAAGTGTTACTGCAACTGAACACTCAAATTCTTTATTATTAATTTTATACATTGTTATCCTTTATAATTTTTATTATATCTAAAATATTATCAATTTCCATTACTTACAAAAATTACAGTAAAAGAAATATTAGTAATTAGCAAATGTGTTTAAGTTTTTATTATATAATAAAAACTTATTTTATATTCTTTTGTAATATTTATATTAATAAAAAATCTAATAATAAAGAATCAAAATAAAATAATTTTTTGATATAATAAGACAAATTATAATGAGGTATTATATGAGTGATAGATTACATGAAATAATTGCAGAAATTGGTGTATTACATAAAGAACTAATTGATAATAATAAAATAAAAGATGCAAATGAAGTATTTGAATATATTGAAGATTTACCATCAGATATTAGAGAGCATTATTTAGACCTTTTATTACAATATTATTTTCAAGAAAACGATTTGAAAAATTTAAAAGAGTTACTTTTAGTTGGTGCAAAATTTGATATGAGATTTTCTGATGTTAAAAGTGCATTTTTAAATATTAAGCAAAGTGGTGAAAATGTTATTGAGTTTATGAGTGATTCTATTGTATTTCTAAAAGATAATGATTTAGATGAAAATTTAAATGAAATGTACAATTATTATATAAACAATGAAGATTTACAAGTTAATTTAGAAGAATCAATTGAATTAATAAAAAGAAATAGATATGTTTGTGCTTTTTGCTATCAAAATGAGGATAAAAGTTATTCTAAATTCTTTTTAAATAAAAATTTATTAGAGAGTTTAAAAAGAGATTTACCTTATTTATTAGGCTAATTAGTGCCATCTTTAGAATTAATAATTCCTGAAAGTTTTTTATTTATACCAGCTAATTTATCATATATTTCTTTTTGTTTTTTTATTAGTTTTTTAATTTATAGATTGTTTAAATACCGTATTATTTTTATTATTGTTCTAATATCTTTATTAAGTGTTATGTATGTAGATATAATATTTAAGTATGTAATTAAAAATTATTATGAAATTATAAAATCAAATAGAACGATATATTTTTATCCAAAAAGAGATTATAGTGGTAAAATTGATAGTTTATCCACGATTGGAATCTATAATTATCCATTAAGCAAATCATTTTTAACAAAAAATGAAGAAAATAAAATAGCTAGTTTTCATGAAACATATATAAATAAATTCATTGATATTTCAACGGTTAAAAACAAATATAATAAATATATTTATAGTAATAAAAGAGTATTTTTAAATGTTTATAAATATGATAATTTATTATTAAGTAACAAAAATCAAAAAGCAAGATATACGATTAATAAAAGTATAAAGAAGAGTTTATTTCCAAATTTTTATAATGAGATAGAATATAAATTCATTGACACAAGTAATAATAATATATTAGCGACGGCATATAATGTAGAGTTCTTAATTAATACAAATAAATTAAGAAATCGATTTTTGTATTGGACAGAACAAAAAGAAAATGAGTTTAATTTAAAGCATATTCAGAATTTTGATACAGTTTATAAAAAGCTTTTTATAAACTAGTTTTAGAAATGGGATTAAAAAATATTTCCCATTTCATCATTTAAGTATCCATCTATCTTTTTACTAAAATCATCAAAAGATTTATTACCTTGTTTATTGAAGATTACAATTTCTTCACCAAAATCATCTTGAATAAAATGATTTTCTTTTAAAACCTTTTTATATAATTCTTGTAATTCATCATCACTTTCTTGTTTATTAAATAAAAACCAATTTGCTGTTGCATCTTCAATTCTAATTAATCCATAAGTTTTACTTTCATCTATATAATCTTGTATTGTTCCATTTTCAAATTGTGCACCGACAACTAAATCATTCTCATTTAAAATCATTTCCATTCTTTATACCCTTGTTAAAACTTTTTAATTATGTGCATTATAATAAAAGCTTGGTTACTTCTTGATTAGGTCTTTATTAAGGATTTGATACAATCACAGTAAAAAACAATTAAGGTTAATATTATTAAAAAATTTAGAAAAGTTCATATAGAAATTACAAATATATGTAACTTAAAATGCACATTTTGTCCTCCAAAAATTCTGCCAAATGGAATTATGTCTTTAGAAAAATTTGAAGATATAAATAAGCAGTTAAAACCTTATACAAAAGAATTAGCTTATCATATAGTTGGTGATCCTTTAGTTTTGTCAAATTTAAATGAATATTTAAATATTAGTTTAAAAAATGATTTAAAAGTCAATATTACAACAACAGCAAATAAAATTGGTCCCAAAGATTATGATGCTTTAATGAATAAAACTATTAAACAAATAAACTTTTCAATAAATTCATATAATGCAAATTCTCATAAAAAATCACTAGATGAATACTTAAATCCAATACTAGATTTTGTAAAATATGCACAAGAAAATAAGCATGAATATTTTATAAACTTTAGAATATGGAATTTAGATGAATCAAAAAGTGCAAAAGAATTTAATTCATTAGTTTTTAAGAGAATAAATGAAAGTTTTGATACAAATATTGATATTGAAGAGGTATATAAAAATAGACCTAAAAATATTAGAATTGCAAGAAAAATATTTTTTAATTTTGATGAATATTTTAATTGGCCTAGTTTAGAAAATGATTTTGTTTCTGATAAAGGTTTTTGTTATGGTTTAGATTCTCATTTTGGTATTTTAACATCAGGTGATGTTGTCCCTTGTTGTTTAGACCAAAATGGGTGTATCAATTTAGGAAATACAAATGATTCTCAATTAAAAGATATTTTAACTTCACCTAGAGTAAAAAAAATACAAAATGGTTTTAGAAAAGGTGAGGTTGTAGAAGAACTTTGTCAGAAATGTGAATATAGAACTAGATTTGATAAAAAAGAGAAGGAAATAGTTTGAGTGAAATAGATATTTTTTCAAGAAGTGTAAAAGATTTTTTAACTTCTAAGATGTTAAAAATTGCATTGATACCATTAATTGTTACAATGATATTTATGTATATATTATTTTTTACAGCAGCAGACTTTGGAATAAGTACCTTGCAAGAAATAGCTCAAGCTTCACAAAATGGAGAAGAAATAGTTATTGATGAAAGTGCTCCATTTTATTTCGTGTGGGCTACTTATTTGATTGTATTTTTGTTTAAATACTCATTTACTTCTTATATTGCAGGTTTTTTATTATATACAATTGGAACGATTATTGTGTTAAATATATCAGTAATTTTTTCTATTGTTGTAATAGGTTTTTTAACACCAACTATTTTAGAAAAAATACATCAAAAACATTATTCTCATCTAACTCTTCATGGATATGGGACATTATTTTCACCTCTATGGGTTTTATTTAAAAGTTTATTAATGATGATTTTATTATTTATACTTTTTATTCCCTTATATTTTGTACCTTTAATAAATTTAATTGCATTTTCATTACCTTTATATTATTTCTTTCACAAACTGTTAAATTATGATGTTTCATCTACAATATTAAGTCAAAAAGAGTATAAGATAATTTACGAAAAAGAGGCAAATACTGTAAGATTTAGAACATTAGTTTTATATTTTATTTCGATGATTCCATTTATCACTTTATTTACAGCAGTATTTTATATTATATATTTAGGTCATGGATATTTTATTAAACTTGATGAAATGTATAAATTAGATATCCCAGATTCAAAAATGAATGATAAAAATCATAACAATGATATAAAAAATATTAAAGAGCTAGAAAATTCAAATATTAGAAAACAAATAAGTAACTCATAGTTAACTTATTTGTTATAAATATTATTCTCTATTTAATATATATCCTGTCCCTTGAACATTTTTTAAAGATTTAAGTGGAAGTTTTTTTCGGAAGTTTTTTATAAATAATCTCATTGCATTTGGAGTCATAACTGAGTCTTCATCCCAAATTAAATTTTCCATTTCTTCATATGTAATAATTCTATTTTTTGTAATTAATTGTTTTAAAAATAAAGATTCTTTTTTTGTTAGATTAAACTCTTCTTCACTATTTGATATTATAGATTTACTAAAATCAAAAATCCATTTTTCAGTAAGATTATATATTTTATTTTCATCATAACTTTTAACAAATGATTCTAATGCATTTATTAATTTATCGTGAGTTATTGGCTTTATAATGTACTTGATTAGATGTACTTCTGTAGCTTGAAGCATATATTCTAAGTCTGTGTAAGCAGAGGTAATTATAATTCTTGTTTTTGAATCAGACTCTCTAATTTTTTTTATTAAATCAAGTCCAGATTCTCCGGTCATTTGTATATCTGTAATAATTAAATCAGGTTTGTTTTGTAGATATTTTAAATAAGCTTCATTTGCATTTTCAGCAGTGTAAGTTTCTTTGAAATAATGCTCTAATATTTCTTTAATATTTTCTCTTATTCCAGCTTCATCTTCTGCATATAATACTTTAAATGCACTAAGTTTATTAATCAATGTATCTTGCATATAATAAAAATCCTTGTCAGAAAATTTATGTTATCATAGCATAATTAAGGTTAACAAGGAAAAAATTGAAATTAATAACGGAAAAAAATTTATCAAAAATTACTATATATATATTTATAATAATAATGTCTTCAATGATTTTTATGATTACATATTTTTATGTTAAAAATACTTATGAGAATTTTGAATCGGAGATGAAAATTTTTAAAAAAGAGTATTATGAAATAAAGAAAAAAACACTTAAAAAAGAAGTTGATACTGTTCTTGATATTTTAAATTATAATATTGCAATAACAAATGCAAGTGAAAAAGAACAAAAAGCAGATGCAATACGCTTACTTAATAACATTAGATTTGAAAAGAATAAAAGTAACTATTTTTTTGTATATGAAATCAAAAAGTTAAACGGAGGAGATGATTTTGCAACACTTCTTGTAAATCCTAATAGACCCGAACTTATAGGTAAATTAATATCTACAAATTATAAAGATACAAATGGTGTAAAGTTTAGAGAAAATTTTTTAAAAGATATTAGAAAAAAAGATGAATCATATACTCAATATACATATAAAAAACCAGGTAGTAAAGAAGTAAAACAAAAATTATCATATTTTAAATATTATAAAAATTGGAATTGGGTTTTAGCAGTTGGTGTATATACAGATGATGTAGAAAAAGAAATTGCTGTAAAAAGAAAACATTTAAAATCTCGTATTAAAAAACAAGTAGGGCAAAACGTAGTTTTATTTATTATGTTCTTATCTCTTGGTATATTAATATCAATTGCAGTTTCACAAAAAATTGATGAAGTTCTAAAAAGATATGAAAATAAA
Organism: Poseidonibacter antarcticus; assembly: GCF_003667345.1. Taxonomy (NCBI): domain Bacteria; kingdom Pseudomonadati; phylum Campylobacterota; class Epsilonproteobacteria; order Campylobacterales; family Arcobacteraceae; genus Poseidonibacter; species Poseidonibacter antarcticus. Next base: position 2,618 of record NZ_RCWF01000017.1, on the reverse strand, counting down.
GTAAAAATTAAAACTGAAGAGTTAGAAAATTTAAATATAAGTTTAGAAAAAAAGATTAAAGACGAAGTAGAAAAAAATAGAGAGAAGGAACAACTTCTAGTCCAAAAGTCAAAATTTATAGCTTTAGGTGAAATGATATCAAATATTGCGCATCAATGGAGACAACCTTTATCTGAGTTATCATCAATTTTAATGTATCTTAAATTTAAACATAGCATTAATGCTCTTGATGATAAGATAATGCAAAAAAAATCAGAAGAAGCAGATAAAGTTTTAGAATATATGTCACATACTATTGATGATTTTAGAAATTTCTTTATGCCAAAAAAAGAGAAAGAAGAATTTTATGTATATAAAGCAATTGATTCAGTAATGACAATTATATCAAGTTCTCTTAAAAACGATAAAATTAATGTAGTGATTAATATTAATAAAAATACAAAACTTAATACTTATTTAAATGAATATGAGCAAGTGATTTTAAATATATTTAAAAATGCAAAAGATGCTTTAATCGAGAAAAAAATTAAAGATCCACAAATAAAGATTACAGCATATGAAGAACCTGAATATGTTGTTTTATTTATTGAAGATAATGCAGGTGGGATTACAGTTGAACCAAAAGGAAAAATATTTGAACCATATTTCACTACAAAAGATGGTAGTAATGGTACAGGAATAGGTTTATATATGTCAAAAATTATTGTAGATAAAAACATGAAAGGAAAATTAAGAGTTAGAAATACTAGAAATGGAGCAAAATTTGGAATACATGTTCCCAAAGATGTAAACACCTAAAAATAGGGTGTTTCTCTTGTTCTTTTAATTGATATAAGTTTTTTATCTAAATCTACATCTTCCCATTTTAAACTAGTAATTGCTCCAATTCTTATTCTTGAAAAGAATTATATTGCAAAAAATGCTCTTATTCTAATAAAGGAACCAGTTGATTTAAATGATGGTAAATAATTAATATCAAGAAAATATCAAATGACATTTTATGCATACAAATAACTTTCTTTTTATTCTATAATAAATAAAAAGGATATAAATATGCCACATATAGTTTTAGAAAAAGCAAACAATGTACAAGAGTGTTTTGATACTATTGAATTGGATGCACATAAAATAGAAGATGGAATACTCAAAATTACGGATAAATATATCAGTGGAAGAGGAACTTCTGCTTTAATAGAATGCGTAGTAGTTGAAAATGGAAAACCTCAAAACTTTTTTGTGCAACTATCATCAAAAGAAAATGCAGTAACGGTACGCCTTTTTCCTCTTACCGATCCAGAAAAAACAAAAGGGGTAAAAACTCTAATTGGAATAATTGTAGATACTATAAAAAAATCAAATGAAAATATTACTTATGGTAAAAATAATCTTCAAGATTTTATTATAGAATAATTTTTAATTAAATAAATGTTTTAAAATATATTAACGATTAAAATGTAGGTTATGGAAGAGTTTCAACTTTAAGTCAAAATCTTGAGAATCAAATTGATCAATTCAAGAGTTCAGGATACGAAAAGATTTTCTCTGAAAAAAGGTCAGGAAAGAATGAATCAAATCGTGAACAGTTTAAGATTATGATGTACTTTGTATTACAAAATTTGCTAGATTAGCAAGGTCTGAGATATCCCTTCATAATACTACAAAGTTCTTACAAAAAAAGATGTAAATTTTAAAGTATTACACAAAATATTGATACAATATCTCCAGCAGGTAGTTATTTACAATGTTAGATGTCATTGTAAAATTTGAAGCTACAAAGAAAAAAGAAAATCTGTTGAATGGTTATCTAAGTTCTTTCAGGTAGCTCGTAATACTATATACATACCAAATAACGGCATGAAAAACTATATTTATCGTATCATTGAAGATATGCTCCACTTCTCAACTCTTTTTAGAACAATCTTTTAATTAGTGAAAGCTGTTCTAAAAGTAAGAGGTTACTGAATGTTTAACTTCACAGATAGTTTTACTTTTAAAATGATGATAAATACTACCCTTTAAAAGACCACATGATTCTGCAATATTTGATATAGAAGTATTGTGATAACCTCTTTGTTTAAAGAAAGTTATAGATTCTTTTAAAATTTATTCTTTCGATGTTTTTTTCATAAGATACCCAACCAATCATTTATTTATATTTTATTTGTCAAGTAAATGTTACATAAAATACTATTAAAAATATTTACTTTTATATACCACCAAAAGGACACCAAAAAAATATAAACTGCAAAATAATATAAAATTATTTGTACATTATCTTAATTAATAATTTTTAAAATAATCTTATATATAAAGATAGGAGAAGGATATTTATGCAAAACGGTGCACAAATTGAGTACGATTACTCAGTTGCAAAAGCCTTTACATTTGCAACAATTCTGTTTGGTATTATAGGTATGACATTTGGTGTTATACTTGCGTTTCAATTGGCGTTTCCACAGTTAAGTAACTTAGCTGGGGAGTATGGTACATTTAGTAGATTAAGACCTATTCACACAAATGCTGTTACTTTTGGTTTTACTCTAAGTGGTGTTTTTGCTGGATGGTATTACATTGGGCAAAGAGTATTAAAAGTTTCTTTAAAAGAATCTCCATTTTTA
>NZ_RCWF01000016.1 GCF_003667345.1 Poseidonibacter antarcticus | reverse complement strand
TTAAAAAAACTGCTCTATATTTGTACGAGGATTGATTTTTATTTTAAATGATTTATGTTTGTATCTAGAAAATGATTCTAGGGTAGGTATAAGGAAGGTTTTTTTAAAGAGCAGTTTATGTTTTTTCATCTCAGAATCTTATGATTCCTAGTATGAATTTGTGATACCTCTCCACTTCTATGAAATCCTTCTACAAAAATAAAAAGTGCATAATGTCCTTTTATCCAAATAACTCAAGTTATCCGATTATTTTGTCCTAAATAACTCATATTTTCAGTTATTTGGACATTAAAAGTAATTTTTTATCGTTATTCTAATATAATTATTTTTTATATTTAAAAATATTGTATTTTATTATATTTTTAAATTATTATAGGAACATATTTTTGTCCTAATAATAAGAATAAATTTGATATTTGGACATTATGTCCGATAATAAATAGTTAGGCAACAATATATAAAAGGGAGACAATTAATGATAGGTTCAACATGGCAAAAATGGGATTTACATATTCATTCACCACTTACACATCAGAATAATCAATATAAAAATATAACCGTAGAACAATTTGTTAATAAAATTATTCAAAAAAACCTTGCTCTTATTGGAATAACAAATTATTTTTATTTTGAAGACAATGAACTAGAAGATATAAGAGAAGCCATTGCATCAAAAGATGCCAATATAGCAGTTCTAGGTAATTTAGAATTTAGAGTTTCTCAACAAAATAAAGATGGAGAATGGATAAATGTACATTGTATATTTGCTGAACACATAAATACAACTATCATTAATGAAATTATCTCAAAACTAATTTTAGCGACAACAGCAACAGCTACTGGACATAATGTATATTGTTCTAAACATTCATTAACTTCAGCAGAAAAAAGAATTGAAGATATTACTGTAGATTTTAAAGAATTAATAAAACATCTAAAGTCATCACTAAAATTTGGTATTGATTTTTTAATAGCAGTTTGTCCAAATGGTTATGGTGGATTTCGTCCTGATAGAAAAGGAGGACGTTCATCAGACATAGCTATTGAAATAGAAAAAAATGGACAAATTATACTTGGAAGAGAAAGTGATAGAGATTTCTTTTTATCAGATACTAGATATATAGGTTCAATGCCTAAACCAGTTTTTGTTTGTTCCGATGCACATGCTGTAAACAGTTTAGGAGAAGATATTTATGGTATAGGAGATAAATATACTTGGATTAAAGCAAAACCAACTTTTGAAGGATTAAGACAAGTTGTCATTGAGCCAGAAGGAAGAGTTGAACAAACAGATGATTTTATAGAAAAAACATATGTAAAACCTTACTTCAAAGCTGTAAAAATTAGTGGTACAATATTCGAAAATCAAGAGATTAAATTTTTATCTAAAAAAATAGATTTAAATAAAAATATGGTTGCCATTATAGGTGGTAGAGGTACGGGGAAAAGCTTATTTCTTGATGCTATGTATTCAAAATTCAATACTGTAAGATCATTAAATGCTAGAGATGTTAATGTTGAAGAATTGAGTATAACATTGGATAAAGGTGATGGGACAGAGCAAGAGTTTATTACTGATGATGATACTTATGCTTACTTGCATGTATCGCAAGGGGATATTCAAACATTTAGTAAAAAACCTGATGATTTAAGTGATGAAATCAAAAAAATGCTTAGAATTAGTAATGAAGAATATTCATCTATATTTGCTGATGAAATGGCTGATATAATTGGAAAATATAGAAGTTTTGTTGTTGATTACTGGAAAGCGATTGATGAAAATGGCAATAAAATAAATAATCCAGGCTACCAAAATAATTTAATTGATAATAATACAAAACTAATAGGTACATTGACTAGTCCACAAAATGAAAAGTTGATACAAGACTATCAGTTAAACTCTAAAAATATCAATGAAAGAAATAATTTCATTATGCAATTAAAAAATCTTTTATCTCAAATAGAAAGAAATTTAAATGAAATAAATCAAGATATTGACATAACAAACAAAAATCCTTATACCATAAAACAAATACCTAAAATTGATATTTATACTACAATTGAAAATATAAAAGAAAATATCAGTAAGTATGAAATTGAAATAACAGCAACCAAAAAAAATAATGAAATAATAGTATTGAAATTTCAAGAACAAGGTATACATCAGGATATATCTTCATTATTAAGCAAAGTTACTGAATATCAAAAAATTATAGATAATGCAAAATTAAAATTATCAGAAATAGACAATAGAACAATGCAATATAAAGCTTATGTAAAACGAAGAAGTGAACTATCATTAGAATATGAAAAATTTATGCAAGATAAAAAGTTAAATATTGATGTGGCATTTCAATCTTTAAAACAAAAGAAACCTGATTGGAATGAAGAGCAAAATAACTTAGTAAAAGAAATGCTTCAAGATATTGAAATTCAAGGACAAGTGATATTTGATGTTGATAAGTTTTATCATGGATTAGAAAACTGTTTAAATAGTGGTAAGTTTCGAGGAAAAGGTTCACAGAGTACTATTGATAGACTAAAAGAAACATTTAATGTTGAATCAGAGGAAGATTATTTTAAATTAGTAACTGGTGAAGAAATAGTAAAAATAAATAATGAAAATAAAAAAATAGAAGATTTGTTTTGGCAATCAGAATTTTTTAATAAAGGTGGTAGATTTGAACTTCATAACTATTTGTTTTCACCAAATAGTATTAAAAACTATTTATATGTTAATGCTATATTTACATATAAAGGAAAGACTGTAAATAAACTTTCGGTAGGACAAAGAGGTACATTTTATGTTTCATTAAAACTAGCTACTGATCCTTTTGGTAGTCCTTTTGTTTTTGACCAACCTGAGGATGATTTAGATAATGAATTCATTATGCAACAATTAGTTCCACTTTTTAGAAAAATTAAAAAGTACAGACAAGTTATCATTGTTACCCATAATGCAAATCTTGTTGTTAATACAGATGTTGAACAAGTAATCGTAGCTAATAATGACAATGAAGTAATTAGTTATCAGGCAGGTGCGATTGAAGAGGGAAATGTAATAGATAATAAAGGGATTAGAGCTGATATTTGTAATATTTTAGAAGGCGGTAGTTTTGCTTTTGAAAAGAGAGAAAAAAAGTATGGGATACAACTTTAGCCTAACAGAAGCTTGCAACGAACGCAAAAAGAGCGTCGCGGGAGTGTTCAACAACCTCTTATATTTGGAGCATTTTTTACAAATGGAAACCTTGTTCCAAAAAGAGTTGAATTTTTAAACAAACTCCATAAGTACAGGTTGTGGTATTTCTTGTTTTGTCTAAGAATCTTCTAATTCTGAGTATGAATTTTAATTATCTCTCCAGTAACTTCATGATATAGAATTTACAATACTAAAAGGAATGATGAAATTATTGTTTTATTAATTGGTGAAATATTACTCAAGAAAGAGTATTCGGAAGTTTAGTCGTTTTTTAATAAATAGATTTTCTTAATTTAGATTATGGGAATAATAGTAAGAAAATAACTTTTTTTATTCATGTTTAGTAAAAAGATTAATAATTATTAATGTTTTATGTTATTATTTTATTCTAGAAAATATTTTTATCAATGATTATCTAATTATAATATATTTCTATCATTTCATTCAGGAGCTGCATTGAAAAAAGGAATATATAAACAAACCAATCAAAATATTATAATAATAGAAGAATTGGATGAATATTGTGAAATACTTCTTGATGGAGAATATAAAACAGTTTTAAAAAATGAAATTGAATTCTTATCATCTAATATCAAGACTTCATCTTTAAATGAGTTACAAGAAAATATTTTTATTAATTGCATAAGAAATCCTCTAAGTGATATACTATATTCCTTTAACACAAATAGATTAACTCCTGAACCACATCAATATAAACCTTTAGTTAAATTTCTAAATTCTGAAAATAATAGAGTGCTAATTGCAGATGAAGTAGGACTTGGTAAAACTATTGAAGCTGGTATGATTTACAAAGAAATAGATAAAAGAGAAGAATTAAAAATATCCTTGATTATTGTTCCATCTTCTCTTACATATAAATGGCAAGAAGAATTAAATATAAGATTTGATGAGTATTTTACTATTTATAAAACAAACCAATTTATAAACTTTATAGATGAAGTAGAAAATTATAGTAATTCAAAACTAATTCATGAAAAAATCATTATTTCATACCATACTCTAAGAGATGAAAGAGTTATGAAAAAATTAAATAATAGTTTTTTTGAAGTTGATTTTTTAATTATGGATGAAGCTCATACTATGAGAAATAATGATACTTCGACATTTGATAGTGCTGAAATAATAACATCATTATCAGAGCATATTATCTTTTTAACAGCTACGCCTGTTCAAAACTCATTAAGTGATTTATTTAATATTTTATCGTTATTAGATAATGATTATTTTAAAGATTATGATTATTTTGAAAAAATGTTAAAACCAAATTCAATGATACATAAACTTATTTCACTTCTTCGTAACAATACCCCATTATATGATATAAAAACATTTATACGTGAAAATGAAAATGATAAATATCCAACTTTCTTAAAAACTATTTTTAATGAAATTCTAGTCTCAAATAACATTGAAAATATTCAGAAAATAGAATTTATAGATAATCTTATTAAAGCTGATCATTTAAGTTTTATTATTAATAGAACAAAGAAAAAAGATGTAGGGTTATCAACTCCAAGAAATGCTTCTTCTATTATTGTAAATATAACAGAAGAAGAAAGTGCTTATTATGATGCAGTTATAGAGTTTGTAAAGTTTTTAAATCCAGAAACTCCTCAAGGGTTTATAACAATAATGCCTGAAAGAATGGCTAGTTCATCTATGATTGCTTCTTTAGAAAGTTTTAAAGAGATTAAAAAAAGTGGTAAATTATTTATAAAAGACATAGATGATTTAGAGGATTATCATGAAGATATTGATATTCGTAAAGAAGCTATTAAATATCTTGATAACATCATTATAAAAGGTGAATTAATTGGTCAAGATGATTCAAAATTCATAAAATTTGAAGAGATTTTAAAAGACTTAAAATCTCAAAAGATAAAACAAATGATAGTTTTTTCTTTTTTCAAAAAAACGCTAGATTATCTTGAAATTAAACTTCAAAAACTTGGTTACAGTGTAGGAAAGATACATGGTGATTTCTCAATAGAAGATAGATTTGCAAAAATAAAAGAGTTTAAAAATGGTTCCTTTGATATTTTACTTTCAAGTGAAGTTGGAAGTGAAGGTCTTGATATGCAGTTTTGTAATGTAGTTATTAATTATGATTTACCTTGGAATCCTATGCGAGTTGAACAACGTATTGGTAGAATTGATAGAATTGGTCAAAAGTTTGATAAATTACATATCTTTAATCTTTGTATCATAGGTTCAATTGAAGATAGAATTTTAAATAAATTATATGGTAAATTAAATATATTTGAAAGTTCAATAGGAGAATTAGAACCGATATTAGGAGAGTTAGAAAAAGAGTTTAATATTTCTGAGTTAATGAAATTATCTCAAGAAGAGATAGATGAAAAATTAAATCTAAAAGAACTAGCATTAGAGCGAAAAAAATTAGAGATATCTAAACACTCAAAAGAGTTTGATAAGATGTTAAATGAAGATTTAAACTATAAAGAACAAGAAAATAGTTTATTAAAGCCATTAAAAGTAAATATTCTACAAGAACAAAGCAAACAAATAGTAAGTAAATATCTTCAAAACAATGAAATAAACTTCTTAAAGTTAAAAGATGGAAGTATAAAGCTTTCATCTGAAAACCTAAAACAATTTTTTAATATTCTAAAACAAAATATGAGCGATAAAAGAAAAGAGCCTCTAAAATATAAAGAAGAGCGAATATTACTTCAAAAAATACACAGATACAAAGAATTAAAAATAACATTTACAAGTAACAACAATGATAATTTACAAACTTTATATCTATATTTAAATAACCCTATAATGTCAATCATCACAAAAGACAAAAATCATAAAACTGTTTACTCTTTCACACATAGTAGTAAATACCATTCAGGATTTGCAATTATCTATAGAGTAGATTTTAAACAATTAAAAACTAAGTCATATATTAAAACTATTATTCTTGATAATTCTTTCTCATATATAGAGGAACTTGATTACTTTGATTTTATCAATGATTGTTCTAAAACAGACAATAAAACAGATATAAACTTTGAAGATATCAAATCAAAATCTACTAAATATATTATAAAAAATATTGAAAAACAAAAAGAAATAGAAAAAGAAGCTCAAAATAGGCTTATCGATATAAAAATCAGTTCTATTCAAAACTATTTTAATAAACAAATTAAAAAAGTAAAAAGACTTGAACAAAAAGTATTACAAGAAGATGTAAAAAGAATGAGGATTGGTGAGATTGAAAATCTAAAAATACAAAGAGACAAAAAGGTTCAAGATTTAGAAAGTAAAAAAGAGATTACTAGTAGTTTTGAGATTTTAGGGATTGTGGGGATGATAAATGAGTAATAAAAAGATATTAGAATTATATAATAAAAGACAATTATGGGTTGACAGTACAAAAGATAATAATTTTGATGCAGGAATTAATAATTTACTTACGGAACTATATCCAGATAATGCACATTTCATTTATGAACTTTTACAAAATGCAGAAGATGCACAAGCAACAGAGGTAAGTTTTGAATTAAAACAAAATGAATTAAAGTTTTCCCATAATGGTAGAGTTTTTGAAGATAAAGATTTAGAAGGTATTACGAGTATAGGACAAGGTACAAAAGCAAATGATATTAATAAGATAGGAAAATTTGGAGTTGGTTTTAAAGCTGTATTTACATATACAAACAGTCCCAAAATCTATTCTGGGAAATATAATTTTGAAATTAATGATCTTGTAGTTCCAATAGAAATCACTCCTTTAGATAGGCATGATTCATCTATAACAATTATGATATTTCCATTTAATAATATTCAAAAGAGTAAAACTAATGCATTTTCTGAAATACAAAAAGGACTATTAAATATTCAGGACAATACTCTTTTATTTTTAAATAATATTCAAAAGATTATATATCGTCATGATGATAAAAGTAATACATTAGCAAGAGAAGAAATAACTCCAGAGAGAGTTTTTATATCAAACCAATATAAGAAAACATCCTCTAAATGGTTGAGATTTAAAAAGTACTTACCAAATAGCGAGACATTATTTGTATCAACAGCTTTCAAATTAGAAGTAGATGAAAAAACTCAACGAGAAATTACAATTCCTATCAATGGGAAAGTTTCAATTTATTTTCCTGCAGAAAAAGAGTCAAGTAAATTAAAATTTCATATTCATGCACCCTTTGCTTCAACAGTTGCAAGAGATAGTATAAAAAACTTGGAGGAAAATAGTCAATTAAGAGATTTAATTTCAGAATTAATAATAGAATCTATTGAATATATGAAAAAGAATGATTACTTAGATTTTAATTTTTTACAAGTTTTACCAATACATGAAGATAATTTAGAAGAGTTTTATGAACCTATTTTACTTGAAATAATAGACACATTTAATTGGGAACCTTATGTGTTAACGGAAAATAAGAATTTTATGCCTGCAAATATGTGCTACAGAGCTTCAAGTAAAATAAAAAAATTAATTAGTGAAGATGATTTGCAATATATAATTGATGAAGATAATTCAATTTATTGGGCTAGGAATCCATCACAACTTAATAGTAGAGAGGATAAGTTTTTAAAACAATTGGAAATAAAATCAATAACGGATGAAGATTTTATTGATACTATAGATAACCATATTTGCGAGGAAGGTTCTATAAATAAGTTATTCTTAAAAGATAAAGATAATGAATGGTTTAAAAAATTCTATGAATTACTTTATGATATAAATATAAAGATGAAGTATAATATTATTGACTCTGATTTATTCAAAAGTGTAATAAAACTTAAAAATGGCAAAGTAAATTTTGAGCAAAAAAATTGTTTTTTTGAATCAACATCTAAATATATCAATAAAAATTATATTGTTGAACCCTTGACGTATTTAAATTCAAGTAAATCGAGAGGTTTTTTAGAATTATTAGATGTAAAAACAATAGATTTACAAGAAGAGATAAAACTTATTTTAGATCATGAAGCTTACAACTGTAATTATTATGAAAATAATAATTCAAAAGTCTCAAAAGTGAGGCATTTAGAACATTGGAATCTATTTTTAGAATATTTTAGAACTGGACTAAATAATCTTGATTTATTTAAAAATAAAACTATTTTATTTAATAATCAAAATAAATTAGTAAATGCAAATAAGATACTATTTTCAAAACCATATATAGACAATGATTTAAATTTTATAAATGGTATAGATGGTTGTTATACGCTGCATGAGTGTTACAAAGAATTGTCAAGTCAAAAATTTTTCTTAGAATTCATAAAAAAAATGGGTGTATTAACAACAATTCCAATTAAAAAACAATATATATATTGGGAGCATCCTGATAGAGCAAAGATAAAAGAGTATGGAAATGAATCTGATTACACAATTGATGAAGATTTTGATATTGAAGACTTATCAAAACTATTTAAAGAGCCTAAATATGAAATAAGTCTTATATTATGGCAAACAATTATTGCAAGTGATGAAAATAAACAATTAGCCAGATATAGAAGAATTAAAACATCATCCTTAAACTCTGCACCCTCAAGTTTAATTTACAATTTGAAAGAAATAGAATGGATTCCTGATAAAAATAATGTATTTCACAAACCTGCAGATATTGAACAAAATATGCTCCCCAAAGAATTTATATATGATGATTCAAAAGGCTGGATGACAGCAATTGGATTTGGAGAGAATATTAAAAGAAATCAAGAAGAATATAAAAAAACAGATAAAATAATTCAAGATAGTACAGGTTATTCTCGAGATCTATTGGAGGATGCACAAAATGCAGGAATAACACCAGAAAAATTAAAGAAATTTATCAATCAAGAAAAAAATATATCTAGAAAAGATGATAATCCTAATTTATTAGAAGCTATGAAATCTCATGATAAAGATATTGAAAAAAGAGAAAAAGATCTAAATCCTTCAATATTGGAAGATCAAAAAGAATATATTGAAAGATCTAAAAAGAAATTACAAGAAAATTTACAAAAATCTAATCAAGAAATAAGAAAAAAACATTCAAGTAGTAAGATAAAATTTGGTTTAGATGAGACTAAAAACTTTTTAGCTAAAGAATATCATGGATATTGCCAAATATGTGGTTTTACATTTGATAAAAAGGATAATCAAGGTAAATATTTTGAAATATTCGATTGGTTAAGTCAAAAAATTACAAAACAATCATCAAATATAATAGAATCAGGAAGTTCGCTATGTTTATGTTCTAGATGTCATTCAATTTTAAAGTATGGAGACTATAAATCAAAGTTTTTATCAAATTTAGAAAAAAAAGATATAGATTTAAGTAATTTCTCTTTTGATGATTTTTGCAAGGTAACAACTAATGAAACTAAAGAAATAAAAATACCAGAATGTTATGATTTTATAGAAATGGATATGTATAAAATACCTATAAGACTTTTAAATAAAGATGAATATATTTTCTATACTGAAGAACATTTTTCAGATTTTTTTAATTTAATGTGTTTAAAAAATTAGAAATTTCTTGAAATAATTGAAAAAGTCATTTAAAAATGAAAAAACTATTTTGCGGAACGACACTTAGTGATGTTTTTTGACTTGTTAAAATCACAAGAATTAGATTAAAATAAAAAGGGATAAAACCTATAAAACAATAGTGATCGCTCTATTTGCGATTATTGTAATCGGTATAATGTATGTTCAAAATCGAAATATTAGAAAAAAACAAGAAGATGAACTTTTGCAACTTAAATAAGAAACTAAAGAAGCTTTATCTCAAAAAGATTTGTTGCAGTCAGAATTTCCATCCTCAGAATAATTCTAATAATTTAGTTAAAAAGGAAATATAAGTGGTAAATTATACAATTGAACAAAGAAGTGTATATGATAAAAACTATTTAAAAGTTAAACTGAGAAACAATGATAAATTAGAAACTATTCAGAAATTATTAAATGAACTTCAATCTATTAAAAAAGTTAATATTACAGAAAATAATAGAATAGATTTAACTCTTTATCCTGCAGAATTTTATGAGATTGAAGAAACGGAAGAAGAGGTTATATCACAATTAGATTGTTTTTTTGAATCAAGACCTTTCGACCCAATTTTTATTATAGATAAATTATCAGAGATGAGTGAAAAATCATACAGACAAATTGTTTTAGAGATGAACACATTTGGTCGAAATATTGAAAAACTAAACTCTTTAAAATCAAAGTTTGATGAAGAAGGTTATAGAGATTATTTTTTACCTCATTTGAACTCTATTTCGACATCTCATACCACAACAGGGGAAACATTTAATAAGATAGGTAAAACTGATATTCTAATACAAAATAATGATGGTGAGAATGTTTTTATTGGTGAATGTAAAATTTGGCACGGAGAAAGTGAATTATTAAAAGCAATAGACCAATTATTCATGCGATATGTAACATGGAGAGATGAATATACAGCTTTAATTATTTTTAATAAAGATATTAAAGCTTTTTCAAAATTAATTGAAACTGCAAAGAAGGCAATGATAAAACATAAGAATTTTGATTCATATGTTAAAGATAGTTCTAAAACTTCAATTTCATATATTTTTAAAAATGCCGATGATTCATCTAAAAAAATCATACTTGAGTTAATATTATTTGATTGTTATTAATATTATTTCAAAATCACTTACGATTATGCCTTTTTATTTGGAACTGAAAAGTATATTATTATCGTAATGAGTATCCTAAATAGAAATAAGAAGTTAGGACTGTTCAACAACATGTACTTATTGAACATTTTCAAAATTTCAAGTCTTTCTGGAAAAAACTTTTTCATTAATAAAAACTGCTCAAAAGCAAGGGGTAGTTTCCAAAATACGATGTAGAGGATAATGTTTGCATAGAACTAATAAATTGACTGATAGCTACTTATTAAATTCTTGTAGTTACTAATAACTAATAGTATGGTTAAGTCGGCACATTTAGCATAAATGCGACAAAGAAATTTAAATATAGTTTAAATCTATTTCTCAAGTACCTTAATTGCATGTTCTCTCAATTCTCCAGTAGGTGATATATACTGATATAAAGTTGCTCTTGTGATATTGAGTTCTTTACAAAGATCAGTAACACTCGTATCTCTATTTTTCATTGAAGCTTCTGCAAGTCTTACTTGTGCTTTAGATAAACCAAACTTTCTTCCACCCCTTCTACCTCTAGCTCGTGCTGCAGCAATACCTGCTTTTGTTCTTTCTCGAATAAGTTCTCTTTCAAATTCAGCTAATGCTCCAAATATTGAGAATATCATTTTTCCTGCAGGTGTTGTGGTGTCTATATCTACCCCTTGACCATTTAAAACTTTAAATCCTATATCATTTTTAGCAAGCTCTTCTATGGTAGCAATAAGATGTTTTAAATTTCTTCCAAGTCTATCAAGTTTCCATACAAATAGTATATCACCTTTCCTTAAAGCTTTTAGACAATTTTCTAGTCCAGGTCTTTGTTCTTTGATCCCAGAGATTTTATCAGAATAGATATTTTTCTCATCTACTCCAGCATTTTTAAGTGCATCTATTTGTAAGTCTAAAACTTGTGAACTATCTGATTTTGAAACACGAGCATATCCTATTAGCATTTTTGTCCTTTGATAAGAAGTGTATTTTAAATGGTGGTTTGATATACACAAAGGAAATGAAATGTTGATTGGTTATGGAAGAGTTTCAAAAGCAGATGATTCACAAGTTTTAGATTTACAAATTGATGCTCTTGTTAATGAAGGCATTAAAAATGAAAATATTTATACAGATAAAATTTCTGGAGTTAAAGAGGATAGACCAGGATTAGATAATTGTTTAATAGCACTTCGAAAAGGAGATACTTTAGTTGTATGGAAATTAGATAGATTAGGAAGAAATTTAAAACATCTCATATCAACTATAGATAATCTAAATAAAAGAGAAATTGGATTTAAAGTCTTAACAGGTGAAGGTGCATCAATTGATACAACTACTCCAGCTGGTAAGATGATATTTTCAATATTTGGAGCATTTGCTGAATTTGAGAGGGAATTAATAAGAGAGAGAACCATTGCAGGATTAAAAGCTGCTCGTGCAAGAGGAAGAAAAGGTGGTAGAAAATTTCAACTTTCAAAAGCACAAGTTAGACTTGCTCAAGTCGCAATGAAAAATAGAGATACTAGTGCAACAGAGTTAGCAGTTGAGTTAGGAGTCACAAGAGCAACTTTATATAGATATGTTGGACCTAATGGTGAATTAAGAGAATTTGGAGAAAAAGTACTAAAACTTTAAACTACAATTTAGCGATGGCACAAAAAAGCTGTTTGTTGATTGATAACCAATATCTAAAATTAAAAATGCTAAAAACCTTGGTAAGAGATTTACAATAAATAAAGAAATTGAGCAATTTATAAAAGATATTCAAACACCATTTAGCAAATATCAAGTTGATTATAAGTCGAAACTTATAGATATAACAATACAAGTAAGTAAAGAAAAAGCATATTTTTTTAAAGTAAAAAAATATTTAATTTCTCAAGAAATAATTAATGAGAATAATGATGGTAGCTTAATTATTCAGTACAAATTAACACAAGAAAGAGAAATGGAAGATTTAATAAAAAGATGGATACCTTTTGTAAAAGTCTTAGAACCATTATCACTTAAAAAAGCTATTGATGATCAGTTAATTACATATCTGTCTGCATAAATTTATTTTATAAATTAAACTTAAAGAACTAATTTATAACACTTTTCAATAAAAAATAACTCTTTTAAATATAGACAATATGTGTCTATATTTAATACTAAACTTATCCTATCAAAACATTAAGGATAAGAAGATGAGTATAAGAGAAACATTATCAAATTACGGAATTAATTCAATTTATCATTTCACAGATGAATCAAATTTAAGATCAATTGAAGAATATGGTATTCAGTCTTTATCAAATATTATAAAGCAAAGCATTGATGTTTCAAGATTTGGAGCTGAGTCTCTTAGTCATACTTTAGATATAAGAAGAGGGCTTGATAAATATGTTCATCTTTCTTTTATAAAAGACCACCCTATGTATCATACAGCAAAAAAAAGAAATAGTATTATAAAACCTGTATGGATAGAATTAGATGTTTCTATTCTATTTGATGAAGATACTATATTTTGTGATAAAGTTGCAAATCAAAATAATTCTAATTTATTTAAATTAAACAATATATTAGAATTTATAGATTTTCAGACCTTGGTTTATGAAAAAGACTTTTGGACAAGAATTGAAGCAAGAAAAGCTGAGATAATGGCTTTAAATAATATTCAAACAAATAAAATAAAAGGAATTACATATGGCAACTAGACCAATTTTTACAACAACATTAACTAAAAAATCTTTTTTTAGAGAAATAAATATAGATTTTAAATTTTATAATGGTTTTGCCGTTTCTCAAAAACTGAAATCTATTCAATCTTTACATGAGAATGCAAGAGAAAATGGTTATGGAAATATATTAGAAGTTTCTACTAAATCAGATAATAAATTAGGATGGAGTTTAAGTGCCTTTAATCTTTTAGTTAATTTTGATTTTGATAAAAAAATATCATTAGAGTGTGCTTTTCAAGGTAGTAAAGTATTTGAAGGAAATATTCAATATGAAGACTTATATTTTGTTGAGAGTATAAAAGCTAAAAAGGACATAAGAATTAGAAACTCAGGAGAAATTATTGGTTTTGAATATGAAGGTGTCTTTTGGGAGAATGAGCCAAAAACAGCATTTTATGATTATCTTTATATAAAAACTCTTTATTCAAATTACCCAGAGATTATTGAAGAACTTATAAAATTTGATACTTTTACCGATATTGAATTTAATCCAAAGAGATCTATAAACTGTCAAGCAAAGACATGTGCAATTCTTGTTTCTTTAATTAAGCAAGATTTACTTGATAAAGCTATGAAAACAAAAGCAGACTTTATTGAAATAGTATATAAAAAAGATCCTGTGCAACTAGGGTTTAATTTTTAAAGTATTAATTAATCAATATATGTCTAAATATTAATATATAATTCAAATAAAGATTATTTTTGATAAAATAATGGAATATAAGGATAATAGAAATGAATGATGTCTATAAAATATTAAAAGAACAAAGTATAAAAAAAATAGAAGAACTTACAAATAATGGCATGAAAATAACTGATATTAACTTAGTTTCTTTATTTGACAAAATTTATGAGGATAGAGATTATATTAATGTTAACTTCTTAAAATTTTTAATAGAAAATGAAGTAGATATTAATAAAATAGACGAGGACGGATATTCGGCATTAATAGTTTCGACACTAAAAGGTGATTTTGATATTGTTAAACTTTTGGTTGAATATGGAGGTGATGTTAATAATATAACAAAAGATGACTCAACACCTCTTCTATGTTCTTTAGATGCAGAAAATAATAATTTTGAACTTATTAAATATTTTGTAGAAAAAGGAGCTGATATAAACTATCAGGCCGAAGACGGATTTTCACTCTTTTCTTACTTACTTATCTTAAGTGATAAGTCATATCTTAATAATATTGAATATGTATCTAGTTATTATGATGATATCTCTGAACAAGATATTTTAGATTTAATTCAATATCTCATTGATAATGGAGCAGATCTCAATAGTAAAATTAATAATACCTTCTCTTTATTTGCTTTTGCTTGTATATTTGGAAATATTAAGATGGTAAAGTTATTATTAGAAAATGGTGCCAATCCTAATATATCAATAAAAGGCAAGTCCTTTTTCCTCTTTTTACTCATCTCCTCCAAAATTTTTAGATTAGTTTTTGATAATAAGATACCGGAAGTTCTATTTGAAATCATGATTAAAAATTTTGAGAAAAATAAACTTCAAGTTTGTGAGTTACTTATTAAATATGGTGCAGAAATTGGTATGGAAATAATTGATGCAGCTTTCAGTATGTTTCTATTTAGAAATAAAAATTTTGTTATTCCAAAAATAAATAATATGAATATAAATTATAGTGAGAAAATTAAAGGAATCTTAATTTTTAATACTTTTGATATTAAATTTAATACACTTGTTTTTTTATTAAAAAATATTGAAATAAGTAATTATAAAGAAAATATTGCATCATATCTTATTACTGCAAGTAAACTACATGATATCGAACTTATTGAGTTCTTGTTGCAATATATTGATACTATAAATGAATACTTGAATACTGTAGATAGTTCAACTATTCTCTTTAACTTAATAAAAAGTAATAACTATAATACTCTTGAACACCTATTGCAAAAAGGCATAGGAGTTGATTTAAAATCATGTATTGAAGTTATAAGAATTAAAGACATTAAATTAATTAATCTTCTTATAAAATACATAGTTAATGATAACTCTAAAAAATTGATGAATTATTGTCTTCTTTATGCCATATTAGTTAATAATTTAGAAATTACAAAATTACTTATTGATAATGGTGCTGATGCAAATTATAATATAAATTACCAAATAAATGGTCAAATAAATAGTTTAGAATTGCATTTTGAAATTATTCATTTACTTATTGATAATGATATTTATATAAAAGATCAAATAAATAGTTTATCATTGTACAATGTAGCTCATTTGAAAGGATACGGAGAAATTGAGGATTTACTTGAACTTTCTGGAGCTAATATTAATAATCCAAGAGTTGAAAAAAAAACCTCTAAGTTAAAACAAGATTTAGTAAACTTTAAAAATAAACAAAAGGATTCAGAATTAACATCACATGAAATGTTAAAACAAGATTTAGTAAACTCTAATGATGAACTAAAAGATTCTATATTAAGATTGATTGAAATAATAAATTTCTCTCCATTCTTAAAAGATTCCATTGATGAAAAATCAGTTGTTGGATTACAAAAATTAATTGAATATAATTTTGATTTAAAAGGAATTAACATAAATGATTTATTTATTAATAAATATCCATCAGATTTTATTTATGAAGTAATTAGACAATCTAATGATATCAATACTGAAACTAATGATGGAATAACACCTCTTATGTTTGCTGCAAAAGAAAATAATAGTAATTTAATAAAGTTACTATTAGATAAAGGTGCAAAAAAGCAACTTAAGAATAAAGAAGGTAGAAGAGCCAAAGATTTTGCAAATAATGATATTAGGTCATTGATAATTAAGTATGTTGTCAACAAATACAATCCTCAATCATTAGTAAAAATACTTACAAACTTCACAGAAGATAAACCAATGAAATTTACAACACATGATTGGGATTTTGGAGAATTGTCAAAAAGTGACTATAAAAATTTTGATGGATATATGGCTGAAGTTAAAACACAATGGTTAGCGATTAAAGATGATTTAAAAACACTATCTCCTAATCTATATAAAGAAGTTTATAATTTCTTATGGGAAACAGATTCAACAGAAGCTTTAGGTTGGTCCTCAATGGATGGATTAAAAAATTGGTGTAATGCAGGAAATAAACCTTTTGATTTTAAAGATTTTAAAGAAATAGTAAATGTCTTCAAGCGAAAGATTGAAATTCGTAAAGATACAATGCTTGAAGATATTTTTATTCAAGAGAGAAAAAAATTAGGTAGAAAATATAAAGTAGAATTGATAAAATTAAAAGGTGTTACATTTTATACTGATACTGAGAAATTAATTAATGTAATAAAAACTATTTTTTCACAAATGCATGAGGTGGAACGTCATGAATATACAAATATAATAGTAGAGGTATTAGGAGATTCAACAAAAGAATTTATTGAATTAAAAATTATGCAATTAGGAGCACAAGCAGGAAGTGATGCTTATGTTATGCTAGAAGAAGTACAGAATGGAGATTTTGCTGGTATCAAAGAAAATTTAAATAACCTTTGTGACTGGAGTATTGAGAGTAGTTATGAAGATAAAAACTATAGAGTAAATTATTTAACAAGTAATACTTCTGAAACTATAGAAGAATTAAATTATAAACCAAACGGTTTTACACATATATTAAGGTTTTATAACAAATGAAAAAAATAAATTTAAACAATAAGTTTGTATTTTGGATGATATTTTTAATGGTAGTCTTAATATTATCTTTTATTCGTAATTATTCATATTACAATTCTAAAAAAATTTCTGATTCTATTGAAATAAAATTATTGACTAAGAATTTAAGTCTTGGCTTGAAAAAATGTTTAGATAACCATACTGATAATATTTTATGTATTGAAGAAATAAAAAAAGACTTAAATTATATAAAACCAGATGGAATTGTTAAGGTTATTAAAGACAATGAATTATTAATAAATTATAATAAAACAAAGCCAAGGCATCAAAATAGAGAATTAGTAATTATACCAGAGTATTTAAGAACTTTAAAAGAATATGATTATAATTTTTATGTTGCAAAACATTCTACTCCTAATATTCCAATGAGTGTATTTCGATCGATAACATTTTCGATTACAGATATAATAAAACATATAGAAGAATCAAATATTGATGAAACATTTGACTGGTATATATCAAATCAAATTTATATGAGAAGTCAAGGAAGTTTAATTTTTATGTTGTTAGTATATTTTGCATTGATTTATGTAAGAAAACTACAACCAAATTTAAAAAAAGAAAAAAATATTTTTCTTTCAAACAATCCTCAATCATTAGTAAAAATACTTACAAACTTCACAGAAGATAAACCAATGAAATTTACAACACATGATTGGGATTTTGGAGAATTGTCAAAAAGTGACTATAAAAATTTTGATGGATATATGGCTGAAGTTAAAACACAATGGTTAGCGATTAAAGATGATTTAAAAACACTATCTCCTAATCTATATAAAGAAGTTTATAATTTCTTATGGGAAACAGATTCAACAGAAGCTTTAGGTTGGTCCTCAATGGATGGATTAAAAAATTGGTGTAATGCAGGAAATAAACCTTTTGATTTTAAAGATTTTAAAGAAATAGTAAATGTCTTCAAGCGAAAGATTGAAATTCGTAAAGATACAATGCTTGAAGATATTTTTATTCAAGAGAGAAAAAAATTAGGTAGAAAATATAAAGTAGAATTGATAAAATTAAAAGGTGTTACATTTTATACTGATACTGAGAAATTAATTAATGTAATAAAAACTATTTTTTCACAAATGCATGAGGTGGAACGTCATGAATATACAAATATAATAGTAGAGGTATTAGGAGATTCAACAAAAGAATTTATTGAATTAAAAATTATGCAATTAGGAGCACAAGCAGGAAGTGATGCTTATGTTATGCTAGAAGAAGTACAGAATGGAGATTTTGCTGGTATCAAAGAAAATTTAAATAACCTTTGTGACTGGAGTATTGAGAGTAGTTATGAAGATAAAAACTATAGAGTAAATTATTTAACAAGTAATACTTCTCAAAATATAGAAGAATTAAATTATAAACCAAACGGTTTTACACATATATTAAGGTTTTATAACAAATGAAAAAAGTATTGTTAATAGAAGATAGACCGAAGCGACAAAAAGATTTTTTAGAGTCAGCAAATATAGATTTAGAAACATATAGTGATGTTTTAGATAATAAGATAGATTCAGATTTTACAAACTTTATGTTAAAGATTAAAAAAGATGATTTTGATTTAAACATATATGAAGTAGTTATTGCACATCAATCTATTTTTATAAATGAAGATAGAGTGATTTTAGGAAAACTTCAGAGTTATTGTAAAAAAAATAAAAAGTCTTTAGTACTGTTTTCAGGTGGAAATGAAACATCATATAGCCGTGAGGATTATGAATTATTACATTTGAGTTCAGAGGATTTTTATAGTAAAAATTTAATATTATTTTTGGAAGATTTAAGACAGGATAGTATTAATATTAGGATATTAAGTTTTGGTAAACAATGGAAGTTAAATATTATATTAAATATATTGGAAAATGTGAATATCTTTATAGATAATAATGCTGATGAAGACATAGATTATGATGATTTTGCTAATAAAACTAAAATTAATTTAATACTTGGTCTTGACAAAAAGTTTTATGAAATGAAGATAGAAAACAACTGGGTTTATTTAACAGAGATACTTAAACTAAGAGATAGCATAATAAATGTTGTCAAAGAGTTAGCAGATGAATAAAAAACTACTTATACATAATAATAATGTATCTAAAATAGATACTTATGATGTAAATCTAAAGTTTTCAAAAATTAAGAATATTCTGAATGAGATAAAAGAAAAAGAATTTGATATCATTTATATAAAAGACCGTTTGACAACAAACTATATGGAGTTTACAGGTTTATTATTAGCTTATCATATACGTCTTTCTACAGAATTAGGATATAAAAAATTTGTACCAATTGTTATAATAAGTGACTTGGATGGTTTTACATTAAATAAAATAACTTCATTTGCTAAAATACTTTTTACTAAAAGTATATTTGTAAATAATTTACCAAGTAAATATATGAAATTAAATAATACTAATTTTAAAAATGAGTTTTTAGATAAAATTATAATTGAACGCCCTAAAGATACCTCAGGAAATCATGATATTGCAAATAAATGGAGTATATATAAATGGTCAAACCTTCTATCTATAGAAAGTGATGTAATTAATAAAAATAAAAACCAGATTGAAAATACACTTTATTTTAAATATCTAAAAGTTTTAAATAATAACAAAGTACATGAAAATATTGAAATTCTATCTGCTACTAAAGAAGGTAAAGTTTTACTCATTGATGACGAATGGAATAAAGGTTGGGCTGATGTCTTAACTTCAATAACTAAAAGTGAGAGTATAAACTTTGATTATTTTGATTATGATTTTAAAGATAAAACAAAATTTAATCTTTTGATGCAAATACAAAAAAAAGTTGTAAGTTTTAATCCTGATGTAGTAATTTTGGATCTAAGACTTGCCCAAGGAGATCATGAAACTGAAAATATAGATGATTATACTGGAATTAGAATACTTCAAAAAATACATCAAATAAATGCAGGTATTCAGGTGATAATGCTTACTGCAACAAGTAAGAGTACTATATTGGAAAGACTTTATGAGAAAAAGATATTAGGATATATTAAAAAAGAACATCCTGATGATAAAAATATTGATACAATAGAGAATATTAACAAGTTAGTAAGTTTGATTGATAAGGGGCTAGATAGAAAATATCTAAAATCTATTTATGACATTACTGTGAATATAAAAATGATTCTAGATGAAGATATATTTAATAAATACAATATTTCTATAGAAAAATATGAATCATTCTGGATTAAATTAGAAAAAGAAACACAAAATATTTTTGATATTTTAGATAATAATAGTCAGAATAAGTTTATTTATGCAATGGTTTCAATTGCAAGTAGTTTAGAAACAATATTAAGTATATTTATAAATGAAAAAGAAATGACATTTTGGGATAAAGAACCATATGATTGCCAGTATAATGCATTAAGATGTAGAATTGTTAAACTATTTGAGAAATTTGGTACAAAGGATAATCTTGATATGAAAAAGTTAATCGACAAAAGAAATGATTATCTTCACTCAAGAAGAAATATACTTGTCACTGATAAAGAAATTGTTAAATGGTTTAAGAAACTTGAAAAAATGATACAAATAATAGATAACCCACCAAAAATTAGAACTTATAATGTAACTAATGTTTTAGAAAACTTACAAAATATGTTTAATCACAAATAGAGACAAAATATGTCTAAAATATAAGATATACTCCAATAAATATAAATGGAGTATATCATGAAAAAAATAACTATAAAAATTCCAAAACTTAAACAAAGAATTTCTTGGGGATTTAACCCAACTACAAGAACTATGAAATCTAAGAAATTGTACAGTCGAGAAAAATTCAAAGCTGAATCCCAAGATTATTAATTGAAGAGAGTGTTAGAAAATCTCGTATAATAAATATTATAAGGATTGATATAGATGGAAGGGAAGAAACAATTTGATTTTAATGAAGCAGTACAAGATTTACTTGCAGGTAAAAATATTAATGGTAAAGATGGAGTACTTGCTCCTCTAGTAAAACAATTAGTAGAAGCTGCTTTAGAAGCAGAAATAGATTCTCATATAACTCAAGATGTATTTGCTGGAGATAAAAATAGAAAGAATGGAAAGACTGTCAAGTGCAAAGTAAAAGTACACCACTTAGTAACTGGTCTATCAACCACATATCATACTAATCAAAAAAGTTTATCAATACTTTTGATATAACTCAATCTATAAAGTTTGACAAAAATATAAGAGTTGATTTAGGGTAGTATCATAATCAAATAAATTCATTTCAAGATGAAAGTTTTAGAATTGGAATAAGTTATTTATTTTAGACAAAATATCTCTATAGTTGTAGATACAATTCTTTATTAAAATAAAAGGCAAACATATATGGAAGAAAAAACAATCACAATCGAATCACAAAATTGGCAATATGAATCATATGTAGATATTATGCATTTAAGAGATGTTAAATTTAGAATTATAGCTTGTATGTAGAAGTCAAAAGAGTTATTTGAAAAAATTACAAGCCAAATCAAAGCTGATGATTTTACTTTTATTGTAAATAAAAAAATCTATGAATATTTGGTATTCTATACACAAGAGGATGAATTTTTTGGTGATGATTCAAAGATAACTAAAATTGCTTTAAATATATTTGATATTTATCATATTTACCCTAATACAACAAAAAATATTTTTAGTAATTTAACTATGCATTTAGATGATATCGGATTTATTATACCTGATGAAGTAGATAAGAAAGTTGATCTTGATATTTTTGAACTTTTAGATTTCTCTAAAAAACGACAAGAGATAATATCTCATAATATTGATGATAAAAAGAATTACTTAGATGTAAAGATTGAAGATGAGTATGGTTCTTATGTTGCAACATATTTTAATGGAATTGTTATAAATATAAAAACTACTTATATTTTCCATCTTCCAAATGAGCTGTGCGATACTTTTGAATATACAAATAAAAAAATACTATCACATGTTCAAACAAACAATTATGAAGTAAATTTAATAGTAAATGAAGATGACCTTGAAGATATATACGGAATTTCTTTTAAAAAGAATATAGACAAAATAGAGCAAATAGAAAAACTAATAAAATGGGCAGATAAATATAATATAGAACAGATGATATTTCCAAAAGAAAAAGGATTTGTTCGTCAATGTAATGTATTTGAAAACTTTGAAGACTTTGAATTAGAAGAGATTCCAAAAGAGCTTTTTGAAATTAAAAAAAATAGCTTCTCATTTAATTTTATAAATAATAAAATAAAATTATTACCAGAAGATATAGGTATTTCAAAATGTAATACTCTTATACTTTGTAATAATAAAATAGAAGAGTTTCCAAAAAGTGTATATGAATTAAAAGAGCTTGAATTACTTTGTTTACATAGTAATAAACTAAAATCTTTACCAGAAGATATAGATCGTTTAACAAAATTAAAAACTCTTTCAATATCAAATAACGCAATAAAGGAGTTTCCTATATCTATATCAAATATGAAATCTTTAAAAGAGATAGATATTGAAAACACTCTAATTAATGAAAAATCTTTAGAATATCTTCATTTAGAAAACTTAGAAAAAATATGTTTTGATGATAAATTATTACCATGGTTCATAAAAAACTTCCATAAGCTTATAAATATTAACACTATTAATATCATTCATAGTAAATATAATGAGCTTGATGAAGAGATTATTAATCTTGGATTAGAATTTGATAATGAAAGTTGGATGAAAGAGAAAGATTATTTAGGTAATGGATGTATCCTACTTTAAAAAAAGATATATGAATCAGAAGATGAGTTTAATTTTTAATAGACAAGATATGTCTATTAAAAACTATATTATTACAAAACAAAAACAAAAGGACCCAAATGAACACAAATAAAACTTTCAAAACTGTAGAAAAAAATGGTAAAAAATACAACTTCTTAGCACTTCCTGGTACTGGCTTTTTTAAATTTGAACTAATTAATTTGTATGGATCAAATATTGAAAGAGTTATTGAAAATAAAACTGCTAAGAATATCTATGGTATATCTCACTTTATCGAACATCTTTCTTTTAAATCACCAGTTGATTTTACAAGTGATGAACTTATGAATATTGGAAGAAATGAAGGTGTATTTAATGCTTCTACAAATCATGATAGAATCAACTACTGGTTTAAAACAACAGCTTCAAATATAGATACAGCTATAAACTTTGTATGTAATGTAGCACAAAATGATCTAACTAAAATATCTCAAGATGAATTTAATATAGAAAAAGATGTGGTTTATAATGAAGCAAAAAGAGGTCAAGACAATTTCCAACAGATGTTCTATAGAGATGTAAAAACAAAACTTTTAGATTATCATATAGAGGATAATGTAATAGGAATCCCTGAAACTATAGATACATTTACACTTCAAGATGCTATAGATATAAAAAATATATTCTTATCACATGAAAATATAATGTACAATATTACTTATGATAATACAATCATAGATGAAAATCAGATCATAGAAAAGATAGAAAAAGAATTAGCTAGATTTAAAGTATCTTCAAAACAAACATATAAAGTAAGTCACAAGGAGTATCAAGAACATTTAAAACTTCCTACAAATAAAACTTTAAAAGTACAAAATAACTCAAAACAAGCTATGACAAGTATAGTTATGGATGGAGTTGAAAATACTCTTGTAATGAGTGCTACACTTAATTATCTATCTCAACTAGCTACAGATACATCTTTGAATGATATCATTAGAATAAAAAATGGTCTTACATATGGAATACAGTTTCGTACACAAATTATATCTTATAAACCATATATAACTTTTGCTTGTGATGTAACAAGAGGCAATGAAAATAAACTATTAGAACTATTTAAAGAATCTATAAATCTAAGTGCAAACAACTTTTCAAAAGATAAGTATGATAAATATATGAAAACTATGAGTTTAAAAAGAACTATAGGAAATCTTAACCTTGCAAGTTATGAAATATGGTTTGGTTTTAACTATATACAAGCAAAAGATCTAGATCCAGTAAGACAGATACTAGAAAATAATATTGATGATGGATATAAATTTGTACATAGTAAGATCATCTCTTATGTACAAATGTATGATGCTATACAAAATATAAAACAGCTAGTAAATAATGATAAATTCGCA
This sequence comes from Poseidonibacter antarcticus, assembly GCF_003667345.1. Lineage (NCBI taxonomy): Bacteria > Pseudomonadati > Campylobacterota > Epsilonproteobacteria > Campylobacterales > Arcobacteraceae > Poseidonibacter > Poseidonibacter antarcticus. The sequence continues at coordinate 27,865 of NZ_RCWF01000016.1, read as the reverse complement.
AAGGTTTATAATTAGGAATAATTCTAAAAAGAAAGCTCATAAATCATTTTATTTTTCATAAGACTATCTCACAACTATTGTGTTTATAGAACTTATATAAGAGTTTAAAAAAAAATAGATTTTTATAAATATTTATATAGTTAGACAAGATATGTCTAATATTTTATCTATAATCTTTTTATAAAACAAAAAGGAATGAGATGAAAGATCTAATAAATCAACTAAAAAGTATGAAAAATGCAACAACTGAACAGTATGAAAAAGTAATCGATAAATATGCTTATGATGAAGTGGTTAAAGATCTAAAAGATGCAGGTTTATCTAAGGATGAAATACCCCAAAGTGAATTTGATGATCTTTTAAAAGATAAGGTAAACCAAGCAAGATCTTTTAGCAAAGGTGCAATGGTAGCTGGTGGTGCGATATTATTTTTAGAACTTTTAGGGTAGATGATGTCGCAAATTTTATTGCTAGATAAACTTCTAGATGAATATAAGCTATGGACACTAAAACTAATAAGCAGCTCAAAAGATATAAAAAATAATATTTTGCAAACTGGAAGTGGTAAAAATGTGGAAGAAAAAATAGCAAGTATCATCATCGCTTCTATTTTTGTATATATCTTTACAGGGTTATTGTCATTTTTTGGGCTTTACTCAGGTGGCTTTATTCTTGGGGTAGTGTTTTTTGGTATTGGATTATTTCTTTCAAAGTTTTTAAACAAAACTATATTTGGAGTGGAGAGAAAAGAAGAAGATTTAAAAGATGATGAAAAACTTCTTTTATCAAACCTTGAAAAGACAAATGAAATCCACAAACAAATACGAACTAAAATCAATGATGGGGAGATGATAGTAAACTTTATAGAATATGGGAAATTACTCAATGAATTTCGCTCTATGCTAAGTGAACTACAAAACTACAATACAAATCATCTAGCTTATAAATATAGACTAAGCCACAAATTAGTAGTAAGTAAATACAACGCTCAAGTAAAAAAATTCGATGCTATTTATGCACATAAGTAATTAAAAAAGGAAAAATCATGAACAATACAATGATAACAGTAGGAATTACATCTTGGATATTAGTACTATTTGCACTAAGTATTCAAAAAAAAAGTAAACGAAACTATAAAAATGAAATAGTATCTTTAGGAGTTCTAGGTACTTTTGTAGGTATTGCTATAGGGCTTTTTCATTTTGATGTAACAGATATAAAGACAAGTATGCCCCACCTTTTAAATGGTCTTAAAACTGCATTTATAACAAGTGGTGTTGGGATATTCTTCTCTATAATACTTTCTATATTTAAGCCTATAAAACATGATAGTAAAAGTGAAACAATGCAAGCCCTTGAGATTGTAGTAACAGAGTTTAATCATAACCTTACAGAACAATTTGGAGACAACTTCAAGCAGTTAAATGAGGCTGTAAAGAATATGATTTTATGGCAAGAGGGTTATAAAACGCATATATCAAGAAGTGAAAAGAATCTTGAAAATATTTTATCTCAACTTGAAAAGGTAGAGATAGTAAAAGACAAAGAGAAAAAAGCTATTGAAGAGCTTATCTTAAACCTCTCTAGTTCAAGTAATGAAGTAAAAAACTCCCTAGAACAATCTACTTCAATAGTCAAAGAGCAGATGCAACTGCTTTTAAGAGAAGCAAATAGGAGACTATAGTGAAAGAAAATGACACTTCTTGGATAAATATTGCTGATGTGATGTCTGCTTTGATGATGATATTTATGTTTATAGCTATTGCATTTTTATATCAAATTCTAAATGAAAAAGAAATATATAAAGTACAGTTAAACAAAGCACTTCATAAAGAGTTTGACAAAGATTTAGAAGAGTGGAAAGCTATCATTACGAAGGATAATATTATACGATTTGATTCTCCCTTTTCTATGGGAAGTGATGAGATTCCTCAAAGTTTTGAAAATATCTTAAATGAGTTTTTCCCAAGATATATAAAACTATTATCAGGACGGCAATTTTTTAAAGAAATAGCAGAGATTAGAGTAGAGGGACACACCTCAAATGGTTGGGGAGAAGCTAGCCAAAAACAATCGTATATATATAATATGAATCTATCTCAAAAAAGAGCAAGTAATGTTTTAACATATTGTTATAATCTTGAAGATAGCATCATATCTTCAAATATAAAATGGCTTCAAAAAAAACTTCGAGCTAATGGAATGAGTTCTTCAAATCTTTTATATCAAGATGAAAATAAAACTAGCCAAGATGAACTAAGATCACGAAGAGTTGAGTTTAAAGTGCTCACAAAAGAGCATTTATAAAATAATGACATTCTAAGTAATTGTAGTGCTATTATTAAATATTTTAAAGCATCAAATAAGACCGTAAGAATTTTCGACACTATTTATCGTTTTAATCAATCCTAAAATGGAATTTTATCAGGAATCTCATCTAAGTTTGGTGCTTTATTCTCAATATCACTTTTGGACTCATATGGTTTTTTATATTCTTGTTCATACTCTTCAGATTTATTTCCTAGCATTTTCATATTATCAACTCACAAGTAAATATATTAAAAGGACAAAATATGACTATATTAAAAAGTATAATCATTTCACAAGTAGCCTTACTACTTTTATAGTAGTAGATTTTTGTAGTAATACAAAGGTAAACACAAACATTTTTAAAATAGATTCTACTTTAGTGTAGGGTGATGATAGATAAAACAGGCTACTTGCATAAAATAATAAAGAGGAAAACAAATGCTATCAAAAGAAAAACTAGAAGTACTTTACAAAGATTTCAACTCTTATCAAACTGCTGGAATAGATGGAACAGATAAAAATACATTTGATAAAAATCTTACTCAAGAAATAGACACAATAGTAAGAAAAGTTTCAAATGATAGCTATGATTTTTCATACTACAAACAAAAGCTCTTAGTAAAATCTACAAATAAAACTAGGGAAATATCTATACCAACTTTAAGAGATAAATTACTTTTAAAATACCTTTCAAGTTATCTATTAGATACTTTTTATGATAGTAAAATTCAAAAACCATCTATAAAAACTATGATAAAAGATATTAAAGAATCTAAAGCTCAGTACAGCAGCTACTTAAAACTAGATATACAAACATTTTTCCCAACTATTAACCATGCAATACTAATGAAAACTTTAGCAATAAAAATAAAAGATAAAAAAATATTAGAACTTATACAAAAAGCTATAACCCAAACAACAGTAGATATAAGTACACCCTCAAAACAAAGAGTAAAATATAATAACAAAATAGGAATTCCTCAAGGCTTGTCTATATCTGGAATTCTTGCTGATATATATCTGGAAGTATTAGATAAAAAATATACTAACAATAAAAAGATAAAGTACTACAGATTTGTAGATGATATACTCATATTATCTAAGCACAAAGATATTAAGGGTCTTGCAAAAAGAGTATCTAACAACTTTGCAAAACTAAAGCTATCTACGCATGCATTTAAAAAAGACTCTAATAAGTCATCTTTTGGAGACATTCAAAGTAAATTTGATTTTCTGGGATATGTTTTTGATGGTGATATTGTAAGTGTAAGAGAGAGTTCTATACAAAAACTCTATCAAAATATAAATAAACTTTTCACACAATATAAGCAAAACAAAATAAGTACAAAAAAGCAGCTATACACAAGCGTAAACTTCAAAATAGTAGGCTGTGAAATAAAAGGCAAAAGATATGGTTGGTTAAATTTCTTTAGTCATCTAAACGACCATAGCATTCTTTATAATCTTGATGCTTTTATAGAGAAAAATTGTGATAAATATGATCTAAAATATAATAAATTAAAGAAATTTTCAAGAGCAATTTTTGAGATGAAAAATCCAAATAGCAAGTATATGAAAGTAACTTCTAGTTTATATAAAATAAATCCTGTTATTTTGGAAATCGATTTAAAAGATGATGTTGAGTTTTATTAAAAGTTTATTTCTAAAATAGAAAAAAGATAGACAAAATATGTCTATCTTGTAAAGTATAATTCTAATATAAAAATAAAAGGATTATAAATATGCAAACTTCATCAACTCAAATAACAACACAAAACAAAGCCTTTGAACAAATAGCAAAAAAAATTGATACTATTATCAAAACTAATATGGTTTGGGAAAATGAAGTCTCACTTAGTGGTGCAGCTGGAACTGGTAAAACATATTTAACAACAAAGCTAGTAAAAAAACTTGATGAATTTTTCCATATCACAATCACAGCTCCAACACATAAAGCCCTGCAAGTTTTAAGAGCTAATCTTTTAACAGAAGGGATTGAAAATGTAGATACAAAAACTATTCAATCTTTTTTAAATATCAAACTTGTAACAGACTATGATAAGGGAATACAAAAGTTTGAACCAATTAAATCAAAAGATAAAGATGATACAAAAACAGACCTTCTAATAGTAGATGAAAGCTCAATGGTAAGTTCTGATATCTATGCTTATATAATCCAAGCTATAGAAAAACTAAGAGTAAAAGCTGTTTTATATGTAGGAGATGAGTTTCAGTTACTTCCTGTAGATAATCAACACAACAAAGTTTTTGAGATAAGTCATAAATATAAACTAGACAAAATAGTAAGACAAGCACAAGGTAGTTATATCATCAATATGGCTACAAAAGCCAGAAATATCATCAAATCAAAACAATATATTTCAATAAAAGAGTTTTTTAGTGATGAAAGTTTTAAAAACAAAGTGCAGTTTATTAACTCAAAACAAGAATTTTACGACGATTTTTGTACACCTGATACATGGGCAAAAAATGATAAGGTGATAGCAAGTTTTAGAAATAATAGCGTAGATCAACACAATAAAGCCATAAGAAAAAGATACTGGCAAGAGCAAGGTATATCAACTCCCCAAATACTTCAAAAAGGCGACAAAGTTATATTTCAACAAGCAAATGTAATAGATAGTATGGTTGTACATCAAAACAGTGATATTGTTGAAATCGCATCAACTATTAAAATCTTTGAAAAAAAACTAAAAGTTGAGTTTTGGGACTGTAAAGATTTAGCAGGGAGACCTTTTAAAGTTATAGATCCAAACTCAAAAGGAAGATTTGAGACGATACTAAGCAAAATAGCAAAAGAAGCAAAACAAGAAAAAGACTATGGATTAAGAACTCAAAAATGGAAGATATTTTATGCTATTAAGGAGATGTTTATAGATGTAAAATATATCTTTGCATCTACTATTCATAAACTTCAAGGAAGTACTTATGAAACAGTATATATAGACCTAACTGAGATAGAAAACATGAGAGACAAGGATATGATGTTTCGGCTTCTATATGTAGCAATTACAAGAGCTTCAAAAGATGTAAAAGTACTCCTACCTGATAATAAGAATACACTATTAAGTGAGTATCAAGACAATGTACTTAATAGCATAGATGAGCAGTTTAGTATGTTGGGATTGGATTTGTAAATCTGTAAAAAGTTCTTTTTGTAATGTTATCAGTAGTTATATACTTATATTTGTTCGAAAGAAATAATAAATTTTCATCTGAAAGTATTGGTATATAAAATTTATTTGTTGCTTTAATATATCCATATATCAAAATCATAAATATTTTATTATCATTGTATTGAATATTTTCTATTAGTGATTCTGGAATATTAAAATAATACACTTTTTCTTGATAATTAAAATTTGGTAATTCATTTTCAAATTTATAAATTTCGTATTTTGTTAAAATTGTGAGCATAAATGTAATCCCTAATAATAAATAGTAAACTTATCTAATTTTACTATACTTTAGTTATTCTTAGATTATAATACAAGTTAATATGCGGTTTATGATAACCTAATTCTCATTATAAAAGATTCAGTAGTCATTATTTGTCTAGAAAATAAAGAATATGTAGATATAATAATTTTTTAATTATAAGGAAAAAGATTATGGCAGATATTTCTACATTAAAAAAATACAAAATCATTTTAGAAGAGTTTGAAAAAAGAGAAGATAAAAAACTAACTGGATATGATGAAGTTTTAAGTGATATATTAAATTTAAGTCCTAAGCAAATTGATAGACTTATTAAAGAGCTCAGTGAAGAGTTTGATAATATAATAGAAGTTAATGGAACTAGAAGAAAAACATATCAACTCATAAAACCAATTGATTTATTTGTAGAAACATTTGATAAATCAGAAGAAATTGGTTGGTTTTTTAATATGGCTCAAGATGCAGACCCAGATATATTCAAAGAGCTTGAACAATTTACAAATGAAAATAAAAATATTTATAAATTTCAAAACTCTCCATTTGAAGATATATCTACTTTAGAAGAAAAAGATATTTTTAAGAGTTTAAAGAGAGCTGTTAAAAATAGAGAATATATAAAGCTAAGATATAAATATATTGATGAAGAGTATGATAATTTAAAGTGCTTAAAACTTGTTTTTATTGATAATAACTGGTATTTAGCTTTTATAGATAGTGACAATAAATTACAACTTTCAAGAGTTTCTTTTATTAAGGATGTTGGATATGCTTCAAAATTAGAATCATTTCAAAAATCTTCTGTAAAAGAACAAATGCTTTTTCTAAATTCAAAATTACAAAATGCAATGACACTTTTTGGAGTAAAACTAAAAGTTGCAAAATTAAAAATAAATCCTTATATAACTAGATATTTTGAAAAAGATATGAAAAAATTTTTAAAGACACAGAGATATATGAAGAAGCTAGATGATGGGAGTATTATAATTACAGTTGAATATACTCAATATATGGAAATCTTACCTTTTATACAAAGTTGGATGCCAAATATGATTATTCTTGAACCAAAAGAGTTAAAAGATGCATATATAAAAAGGCTAAATATGACTATTTTAAATCATATATAGACATATTTTGACTAAGTATTATTTTAAAATAAACTAAAAAATAGGAAATAAAATAGAATATTTAATTGGTATTGTTATTTTGTATTTAGTAGGCTCTGTTTATGAGTATTTTAAAAAAGACAAAATTAATACTCCAGAGCATTATCCAGAATATGAAAAAAGTAAGCAAAACCTTGATGATTTTATAATTGATGATTATCCAAAAACTAAAGATACTTATTCTAAAAAAGAAAAACAAAACATTACAAACATATATGTACAACAAAATATAAATATACAAAATAACTACTATGATAATTCAAATAAAAAAGAAAAACATACTAAAAAAGTGTGGGAAGAGAAAGGTTATAAAATAAAATATGGTGAATTATATTCATCAAAATTTTATGGAAAAGAACTATATACTATTAACCAAGTAGAAAAAAAGAAAAGAAATATTTATGAAGTAAAATATTCCGGAAAAAGTTTAGCTAATAAACTATTAATTCAAACAAAAAGAAAAACAAAGGATATTTTAGTTGAACAATATGATTATTCAGAAGATGACGCAAAAAGATTAGCTAAATATAAAGGTTATTAAATGGAAGGGAAAAGTATATTAAATCACATTAATGAGTTAGAACAAAAAGAATAGGATTACTATAAAAGAGAAGATGAATTCAAACTTAAAAAGATAAAAAATTGGTATTTGATAGAGGAACATAAGCACTTAATAGCAGAATATCTGAAGATTGCGGATAAATATGAAATCATCAACCATAGCTTTCAAAAAATTAAATGTAAATCATATACAAATAGTGTATTTTTTCTTGGTTGTTTATTAATAAATATAACATAGAGCATAACTTAATCAAACAAGATGTAGATTATGGTAAAAATATAAATATTTTATTTAAAAGTATCCCTAAATATTACTCATATAGATTTAATAAAAATAAAATAGATCATGGAATCGCTGCAGGACTTTGTTTATATAACTCTTTAGTTAAGAAAAAGAAAATGTAAAAGATAAAGAATATGGTTTATACTGGGGAGAAGATTTAGAAGAGTTATATGCTATGCTTCTGTAGATATTGTCACACATAACATATGGAGAGTAAAAGAGCATAGTCCTAATCATTCAAACTATCAAGACAATGGATTGAAATCATTGATAATAAAAGAAAATAGTAATAACATCAAAAAGCTAAAATTCTATAACTCGAATAAAAATGAAGTATTTGCTTTAATAGAAATAAAAATTAACTAGACAATATATGACTAAAAGAACTATTATAATTCTTTTATAAAAAATACAAGGAATTAAAAAAATGAATACTAAATTTAAAAACATTGTAAAAACACAAAATATTAAAGAACTAAATAAATTTTTATCAAAAGGTGGTGATTTATCTAAAATTTCACTAACTGATATCTTAATAAAATTATATATTAAAAAAATTTCTATTGAAGTAAGCTTTATAAAGGAGCTTATTAAAAATAATATAGACATATACTCTAAAGGATGCAAAACAATTTCTAGATCATCTGGAATAAAAATTAAATTCAAAGATGAATCAAGTGATAGAAAAAAAATCAAAGATGAGACAACAGCTCCTACTTCACTTATGATAGCTTCTTTAATTGGTAATAATGAAATTGTTAAATTATTACTTGATAGAGGTTGTAATATTAATGTGCAAACAAAAAAACAAGGTTTAACTGCTTTTATGTTTGCAGTAGTTGGGAATAATATAAATACTATAAAATTATTAAAGGATAGAGGAGCTGATATATTTGAAAAAGCAAAATATAAAATAAAAATACTGGAAACAGACCCTAATTGTGAATTTGGCATTAAAACTAAAATAAAAGAAATCAAAGATATTGAAGTTTCTTCTTTTGGGATGTGTTCAAATATTAAGATTATAAAAATGTTAATTGATTATGGTTTTAATCCTAATGAAAAAATCAGAATAGATAATTTAAAAAGATTTTTAGCAAAAGAAATATCAGATTCACATAGAAATGCTTTATTTTATGCTTGTAAAGAAAGTGATTTAAAACTTGCAAAATTACTTATTAAAAAAGGCAATTTTATAAAAGAAGAATATTTAGTGAATGCATGTAAAAAACTAGATATTAAGATGATAAGACTTCTTGTTGATTCAGGAGTCGATGTTAATATCCCTAAGTTGAAAGCTAAAAAATCTCAAATGAGTCCTTTATCAATAGTATGTTCTAAAAGCAATGCAAGAACAATAGATGAATATGAAATATTCAATTGTATTAATTATTTCATACAAAATGGAGCTGATCTAAACCTTGATAGTCCATTGATGTCAGCCTGTTCACTTAGGATTGAAGAAGATATTTTCTATAGAAAATCTGGTCTTGAAAGTGAATTTTTAGCGGATGTAAACTTAAATATTGTCTCTTTACTTATTAAAAATGGAGCAGATGTTAATTTTATTAATCAAAAAGGAAAAAGTATTTTAATGAATACGACAGAAAGAACTAATGGTTTTGAAGTGGCAAAAATTTTAATAAAAAATGATGCTGATGTAAATCATAAAGATAAGCTTGGTAATAATGTGATTATGAATATAAAAGTAGACCTTCAATACATTGATTATACTAATGATTGCTGGGATGAAATACATGAAAAAATTGAAGAAGATTACAATCATGATTTAATAAAACCAATTAGAATAATTAACCTTCTCTTAGATAATGGCACAGATATAAATGCTAAAAATAATATGGGAATGACTGCACTTATGAAGTACTCTTTTGAAGGCAACAGAATGTTTGTAAAGACATTACTTGAAAGAGGTGCAGATATTAATGTTAAAAGTGAAATGACTGCATATGACTTAGCATTAAATACAGATATTAAAAATGATATTGATATAGTTAAAAATAATACTCCTCAAAATTTAGTAAAAATTTTATCAAACTTCACTATAGATAAACCAATCAAATACACAACTCATACATGGGATTTCGGTGAGTTACAAAAAGAGTATGGAAATTTTGATGGGTATATGAAACAGGTTAAAAAACAATTTGAGAGTATGAAAACTGAACTTGAAATACTTAGCCCAAATCTGTATGAAAAAGTAAACTGTTTTTTGATGGAAAAAGAGCCATCAAGTGAATATAACTGGTGTAGTAAAGCTAAAATAAATATAGGTTGGTCAAGCTTAGATGGACTAAAAGAGCATTGTGATAGTGGGAAAAATCCTTTTGATTTTAAGCTTCCTAAACCTGTGATGCTTCCACCTAGAAAGCACTTATCAACTTTTGGAGATATTATCAATCTTTTTAAACAAGAGATAGAACTAAGAGCTGATTTTAACAATCTTGAAACTATATTCAAATCTCAAAATATCAATCTTGACCTATCAAGTGCAAAACTATCAAATAGACAGTTTTATACAGATACATCTAAATTCTCTCAAGCTATTAGTAAGATATTTGATGAGATTAAAAAAAGGGAAGAGTTAAAAGATATAGAAGTAACTACAAAAGAGCTAGAAGATAGATCAATAGAAATAAAAATCTCCCATATAGACTCAAAAAGTAGTAGAAGTGCTGATGAACTTCTTCAAAGATCAAAAGAAGCAGGAGATATAGCTGATATAGTTTCATCTCTTCAAAATCTTTGTGATTATAGCATTGAATCGAGATACGAGGATACAAACTTTCGAGTGAACTTTTTATATAGTAACAATGTCAAAGATATAATAGAAATAGAAGAAAAACCAAAAGGATTTACTCATATTTTGAGATTTTATAAGTAAAATTGGTATAATAAAACAATACGATTTAAAGGTACTACTATGTCAATTTTACAAAAAAGTGAAATATTAGAAAAACTTCAAACGATAAAAAATAACTATTCTAATGAAGGCTTTTATATAAAAGGACTTTTTGGTTCATACTCACGAGATGAAGCGGATGAAAATAGTGATATAGATATTTTAGTAGAAGCTACACCTGATTTTGCAATGAAATATGGTTTTAAAGCAATCTCAAGACTAGAAGAGATAAAGCAAGAACTAAGTGAATATTTTCAAAGACCTGTAGATATTGCAGATAGTTCAGGAATGGGTAAAACTGCAAAAAAATTTATAATAGATAGAGCAATTTATGTCTAAAGAATCTATCAGTAAAATCTATTTAATTATTGAAAAAATAGAGTATATTGAACAAATAGTTCAAAATACTGGAAGTATCACAAAAGCACTTGAGAATAAAAAGAAAATATGAAAAAAATACTCCTAATAGAAGATAGATACAAAAGACAAGAGCTTTTTAAAAACGAGTTAAGCTTTGATTTTGAACAATATAAAAATATACTTGATAATATAATCTTAGATGATTTTTATCAACTTGCAAATGAGATGATCCATAATAGTTTTAATCTATCTCAATACGATATTATCATTTGTCATAAATCAGTACAACTAGAAGAAAATAATGATAGCAATAGTATCATTGTAACTAGACTCAAAGAGTATTGTAAAAAAGAACAAAAAACACTTATATTCTTCTCAGGAGGGATATCTGCAAACTTTTATGATACAAGCGAGTTTGAATATCTTGAGCTCAACTCCAAAACATTTTATAGTAAAAATTTATCACTGTTTTTAGATGCTGTAAGAAGTAGAGATGATGATATTATGATGCTTTGTTATGGTGAGCATTGGAAAGAAAATATAGTAGCAAATGTGTTAGAAAAAGTAAATCTTTTTTTATTTGATATCCAAAATTATAATATAAACCCAAGCGATTTTACAATAGATGGAAATATCAACAAGGTAAATTATCAGTTTCATACACTCAATGAAAAGACGCTTGAAGAGATAGAGAATTATAAACAAAGTTTAGAGTCTTACTTTTTGATTGAAGATAAACAAGCTAATAAAAACAACTCTTTGATAATACACCATGACAATATTTGTGATTTTGAACTGTTTGATTGTATAGAAAAGTTTAATAGCACTAATGATATTGATAAGTATATTAGCGAGATGTTATTAGAGATAAAAGAGAAAGATTTTGAAATGATTTTTATCAAAGATAATCTTTCTTCAAACTATCTTGAACTTTTAGGTCTTAGAGTTGCTTATCATATTAGACTTTCTAGTGAACTTGGAATAAAAAGATATATTCCTATAGTTATAGTGAGTGATTTTAGTACTGAACAGCTTTGTAAATTTGATGATATGGCAAATATACTATTTACCCCAAATGTTTATCTATGTAAAAATACAAAAGAAGAGATAGAAAAATATCAACAACTTGATGTAAAAAACTTATCAGAAGAAAAATACAATAATAAGTTTTTAAACAAAATCCAAGTAAACCCACCAAAAGACACTTCAGGAACTCACGATATAGCTAATAAATGGAGTATAAGTAGATGGGCAGAGTTTTTAAATATTCAAAAAAATGCAGTAATAAATGTAAATAAAGAAGAAATAGAAAATACACTTTATTTTAAATATCTCAAAGCAAACTATGCCCAAAAAGATAAACAGATAGATATAAGCATAAAAAAGCCTAGCAAAAATGGAAAAGTTTTACTTATAGATGATGAGTGGGATAAAGGATGGAGTGATATTTTACAAGCTGCTCTTCAAAAAGATGGATTAGAGTTTGAGTCTTTTGAATATGAATACAAAGACAAAACCCTTTTTAATCTTTATATGCAAATACAAAAAAAAGTAAAAGAGTATAATCCAGATGTTGTAGTACTAGATTTAAGACTTTCAAAAAATGACCATGATAATGAAAAAGATATAGATAGTTTTACAGGAATAAAAATACTAGAAAAAATCCATGAAATAAATGCAGGTATCCAAGTGATAATGCTCACAGCTACTTCTAAAAGTACCATATTAGAAAAACTGTATGAAAAAAAGATACTAGGATATATTAAAAAAGAACATCCAGATGATAATAGTATAAGTACAGTGGAAAATATCAATAAGTTTGTAAGATTAGTAGATGAAGGATTAGAAAGAAAATACTTAATAGAGATTTATTCTACAACTCAAAAGGTAATTAATATTCTAGATATAAATTTCACATTACCAAAAGATGAGATTGATTGTAAAATATTTCATAAATTCAATATATCAAAGAAAAACTATATAAAGTTTGCTATAAAAATTCACAATGAAGCACAATATGTGTTTGATATACTTGATAGTAAATTAGACAACAGATTCATATATGCCTTATTATCAATTATTAGTAGTTTTGAAGCAATCAATAGTATCTTTATAAAAGAACAGAGATATGAATCAGATAGGTTTTGGGATAATACTAATGTAAATTCCACTAGCTTAAACGATAAGCTGGAAGAACTTTTTACAAAACTAGGATGCAAAAATACTTTAAATATTGAAAATATGATAAGAAATAGAAATAATTATCTACACTCAAATATACAAGATGTACATATTAAACCACAGCAACTTAAAGAGTTGTTTAATACAAAATTATTAATGATTGAAACGATAAAAGAATATAACTAGTCAAAATATGTCCCACTTATAAGTTAAACTACCATAAATAAAAATATGGAGTCTCTTATGAAAAAACAAACTATCAAAATCCCTAAACTCAAACAAAGAGTTACATGGGGATTTAATCCAGTAACAAGAACAATAAAATCTAAAAAACTATACTCAAGAAAAAATTGTAAGATAGAATTTTAATTAAGCTCATAATCAAAATATTCTAAAAATGATACATTTAAAAGCTATGGTAAAGGTCCTAGTGTTTATTATGAGATTTTAATATAATTGTATTTCTCAATGAATTTTGTATAAAATATTTGACAAGACATATATTAAATTATATAATGTCTAATATTTTATACACTAAGGGTTTTCATGGATTTTTATGAACTAGGAAAAGAATTAGCAAGTTTAAGAAAAAGTAAAAAAATATCACAACAAACTATTGCTAATGATTTACATATATCAAGAGCAACTATAAGTAATTTTGAAAGTGGTTCTTTCAATGATATTGGTTTAAAAAAGGTTTTACAACTTGTTGATTATTTAGGTTATGAGTTAAGTTTAAAAGAGAAATCTCCTTTTCCTACTTTTGAGGATATTATAAATGGATAAGTTAAATATCAAAGTAAATTCTAAGTCTATTGGAAAATTAATAAAAGAAGATGATGAGTTTATATTTTCATATGAAAATGCTAATAAAAATGATTTTATATCTTTGATTATGTCTGTACGAAATAAACCATTTATACATAATAAACTTCATCCTATATTTGAAATGCATTTACCTGAAGGTTATTTATTATCTATTATCAAAAAACATTTTTCAAAGCTAAGAAAAACTGATGATTTTGGTTTATTAAATATAATGTCAAATTCTATAAAAGGAAGATTATCATATAAACCTAACTTTGAACAAATTAATAATGATTATACTTTAGATGATCTTTTACATTCAAAAAAAGATACACTTTTTGATGAGCTTGTTAATAAATTTGCATTAAATTCAGCTCTTAGTGGAGTTCAGCCAAAGGTATTAGCTACAATTAGAAATAAAGCTACAATGAAAATTGATGATTATATTGTGAAGTCTTGGGGAGAAGATTATAAAGAACTTGCCATAAATGAATATTATTGCATGGAAATTGTAAGAGAATCCAAAATAGATGTACCTGAGTTTTACATATCAAATGATGAAAAGCTATTTATCATGAAACGATTTGATAAAGTTGAGAATAAATATATTGGATTTGAGGATATGTGTGTATTAATGGGTAAGCAAAGAGATGATAAATATGAAGGTTCATATGAACAAGTTGCAAAAGCTATAAAAACTTTTGTTTCACCTAGACATAAGAAATCTTCACTTATTCAATATTTTAAAATGACATATTTAAATTATATGTTAAAAAATGGTGATGCTCATCTTAAAAATTTTGGACTTATTTATCATAATCTTGATGATATCAAACTAGCACCTGCTTATGATGTAGTATCAACTACAGTTTATATAAAAAAAGATATTCCTGCCTTACTTCTTCTTGGAAGTAAAAAATGGTGGAATAAAAACTATTTAGAAAGATTTGGTATTCAAGCTTGTGACCTTTCAAAACAAGAAATCGCAGAAGCTATAGATCAATGTGATATAGCTATTAATAAGATTAAAAAATCAATACTAGAAAGATTAAAAACAGAGAAACATATTGATAAGACAGAAGTGTTAAAAAACTTATTAGTTTCTTTTTCTAGATAGAGTATTAACAATGAATATAAAAACAGTTTCATCTGAACAGTGTTCGGAGTTTATTTGAACACTCCCGAACACTTTTAAAAAAGATCAATAATTAAGTTTTAATTGGGGCTGTTCATAAATCCCGTATCAATTTGATAAAAAAACACATCCATTTTCTCTCTTGTCTTCTTTTTCAACCCATTGTGTATCTTGGATTTCAAAGGATAAATTTTTAATAAATTCAGAATCTTTGTTTAATTTTGATTCACTTAGGTTGATTGTATTTACATTTAATACTGAATCTTTATTTTCTAATATAGGTTCCAATAATTCATCATCAAAAGCAATATGATTTAATTTTGATAATTTTAAAATATGAAAATCTATCTTTTTAATATGATTATTTTCAAACTCTAATCTTTCTAAATTCTTTAATGTATCAATTGTATTAGGAAGAGTTTGTATATAGTTGTTTGAAAAAGATACTTTTCTTAACTTATTTAACTTATTTATGTCTTCAGAAATAAAAGTTAACTTATTGTCATGCATACAAAGGTTTGCTAATTGATTTAATTTATATAATTTATTAGGAATTTCTTTTATAGCATTCATACAAAAACAAAGATATATCAATTGATTTAATTTATCGATATCCTTTGGAAGAGAAGTGATATTATTTCCTTTTAGAACTAAAAATTTAAGTCTTTTAAGCTCCGTAAATTCTTCAGGAAGAGAAGTGATTTTATTAAAACTTAAATCTATATATTCTAATTTTTTTAATAAAACTAATTCTTTGGGTATCTCTTTTATTTTTTTATGATCTAAAACTAATATTTTTAGTGCTAAAAGATCAAAAGGTTCTCTTGGAAATTCTTCTTTACTTAAGTTATATTTATCTGCCCATTTATATAAAGTTCTAAATGCTTCTTGCTCTTTTTGTTCTTTGTCTTTTTTAATCTTAATATCTTTTTTAATCTCAAAATATATATGGGGTATTGAATTAATCACATCATCGGATATATTAACTTCTATATCAGAGTTTTGTAAATTAATCTGTTCCATTAATGATTCAAATGTAGCAATTGCAGTATCACATAACTCAGAGGGAATACTTTCTATATAACTTGTTTCTACTTCAACTAATCTATTATCAATAAATTTAGCAGTTGATCTAGAAATTAAATCATCAAATGTAAATAAAGCAATATGATTCTCACTTTTTTTATTTTCTATTGCATATTTTTTTTCCATTGCATAAAATAAAATAAAATTTATATCTTCATCAATATTAATACTTGGTGCTTTTGAAAGTATATTTAAAACAGATTCTTCTTTTACAATATTTTTACTTCCTAATACATAGGCACTTCTTTCAATAAAAGCACTTAATAGTGCATTATTAAACTTATTAGAATCAATCATTTCTAAAAATTTATCTTCACTTCTGTTTATATATTCAAAAATTATAGAATGAGTTTTAAAAGTAAAATCTTTAAAAGTAAGATGTTCTTTTATATATTTATAGTTATCAAATGAAAGTATCATCCAATTAATAATTGACTGTTCAGTATCTCTTATTTTTATTACTTCTGCTGTTGAAACTATGTTTATATTTCCAAAGCTTATTTCTTTATTTATTTCTTGACTCATATAATTAATCCTTTATTTTTAAATATTTTTGTTGTAAAAGAATATTTACTAATTCTTTAAACACAGGTACTGCTGATTTAGAAGCATAATATTGATACCAATTCCTACCTTTTGAATTTGGGTTAAATACAGTAACTCCTATGGTATAAGATGTTTTTTTATCATTAGCAAAGCCAAAAAAAGAACTAATATATTTTTTTTGATATTGACCTCTTTGTGCAATTTGTGCTGTTCCTGTTTTTCCACCAATTTCTAATCCTTCTATTCTTGCTGATCGTCCTGTTCCTTTTTCTACAGTTTGAACAAGAAAGTCTTTAATTGTTTTTGCAGTTTTTTTAGAAATTATTGTTTTTTGTTCTTTTTTGATTTGTGTGTAATTCCCTTCATTATTACTTATATGAGATATTAATCTAGGTGTAGATATCTTTCCTTCATTATTAAAAACTGTATAAGCTTTAAGTACTTGCATAAATGTGGAAGTCATTCCTTGTCCATAAGATACAGTTGCTTTATAAACATTATCTTCATTTCTACTTTCACCTGCTGATAATTGTTTTAAAGAAGGGAATATACCTGTTCTTTCATATGGTAATTCAATACCACTTCTTTTTGCAAAACCGTAACTTTTCATTCCTTCTAATATCTCTTTCCCACTTAATTTTTGTGCTAGTTGTAAAGTTCCAATATTTGAAGAAAAAACTACAATATCTTCAATTGTAAGAAGATGCTTTTTAAATCTATGATCATCACCTATTGTATGTCTTCCTATTTTATACTTTCCTTTAGGATATTCACCTTTTTTATTTGCTTTCCCTTTTTTATTATATGCTGAGAAAAGTTGTTTTTTTTTAACTCTGTTTTTATCTAAAACTAGTGAAATTGTAATTGGTTTAATAACAGATCCTGGTTCAAAAGGATATTCAATTCCTTTTACATTTAAAGAAGGAATATCACTTTGTAAAATTCTACTTGGATTAAATCTATTAGATGATGCAAAAGATATTACTTTTCCAGTTTTACTTTCCATTATAGAAACAATTATCTCATCTGCTTTTAATTGTTCTTTATAAATATCTAAAATCATCTCAACATTCTTTTGTAGTTTTAATGATATATTTAAATATAAATCAGCACCATCAATTCTTTGTTTCATTGTAGAATCTTTATCAAATGTGATATAAGATAAAACATCTCTTTTTCCACTTAATACTCCATCTGTAGTATTATTTAAAATCGTATCAAACTTCTTTTCTAAACCTTTTATACCTTTAACTTTTGTCTTTCCATTTTTAGATTCATATTTTCTAATATATCCCACAACAGGTGTTAATGTATTTTCATAGGAATAAACTCTTTTTTCACCACTTTCTCTTACATCTAAGGCTTTTAATACTTTATTACCATTGACTCTTTTAGAAACAAATACTTTCAATTGAATAAGTTTATATCCAAGCTCTTTTAAATTCTTTGCACTTCTTGAATCAATGTTGTAAGATAAAACTAAATTACCAGGTTTTTTTAAAGACTTATTAACTTTTTTTAATATTCTTTTATAAGAGATATTACTATATATAGAAAATAGGGTGATAAATAACTCCTTCTTATCAAGATCTAAATATCTTGTATCAATTGATGCTTTATATAGTTTTTTTGAGCTAGTCATTTTAAATCCATCACTACTATATATATTTCCTCTAACTGCTAATTCTTTTTTTGTAATATCTAAAGTAGGTATTCTTCTATCATTTTTTATAGTTTTAAAAATTGAAAATATTAAGATGCTTAATAGAACAATAATAGTTAACAAAGTCCAAAATATCTTTTTAACTCTTTGCTTATCCTCTTCTTGATTTAACACAATTAACTCCATTAGTTGTTATCTAGAGATTATTAATTTTTTCATATTTTTAAAATATTATTTAAGTTTTTTTGAAAGTATTTAACTAAGATTTTTATATTCAGTAATAAACAAGCATCATATATCATGATTGTTTACTTCTTACTCTAATATTTAACTAATTAGATAGAGGACAAAGTTCATATGACTTTACTGTAATAATAGTATCATTAGAATAATAACAAAACTTATTCATTCCAGAAATTTGCTCACCTTTTAAAAAACCTGTTATTGCATAAGCTGACATAGATAATAGACCTAACATTAAAGTAGATAAAACTAATTTTTTCATTTAAAACATCCTTGTGTGTAAATTAACTATAAATAATATAGTTGTATTTAGTCTTTAATTAAAAACTGTAAAATTATATTAAAAGACATAGACCTATTTTGACCAATTATTTTTTTATAATTAATCCTCTTTTTCAATGATAAAAATTTTAATATCAAATTTATTAGATAGTTTTTCAACTCTTTTTATAAATCTTTTATCTTTAGATGATGTAATCAAAGCTATACCTGCTTTTTTATTTGTCATTTGAGAATAATAAAGTGATTGTCCAATTCCTTGAGCCCATTTTTTTGCCCAATCAACCTCAATAGCATATTCGTCTGTTAAGCAATCTACTCTTGTTTTATCTACTAATGTATATTCCATAACACCATTTAAATCATTACAAAATTTTGCTTGATAGTATTTTTCATTCTTTTTTACAGAAGAACAAGAAGTAAAATAAACCAAGATAGTTAAGATTAGAAATACTTTACTCATTTAAATACTTTTTTAAAATCAAATCTGTTCTTGTTAAAACTTTTTCTTTTTTAAGAATTTCTTGTGTTTTTGGGTTTACAGGTTTTAATTCTTTTTTTTCTTTAATTTTAGTTTTTCTTAGAGCATAAATATTTATTGCAATAATGAAAGATATAAAAAACCATTTTGTAAATAGTAAAATTCCAATACTTTCTTTATCTGTAACTTTTAATACATCAAATAAATCATCATAAATCATTCCAATAAAACCAATTAAAACAACTGAAAATGAAATAAGAAGAATTTGTTTTTTAAATTTTTGCCAAATAACATAATATGCAGTTGTTTTAAATAGTAAATTCAACATATTCTTATCCTAAACCTTTACATAGTTTTTTACCTAATTGACTAACTTTTATATCTATTTCTGCTGCTTCAATTTTAATTTGATTATCTTTTTTATCTTCCATTATATTCTCCTAATAATTTATTATCCAAGTAAAAAGTCTAGACCAATAACTGCAAGTAAACCTTGTGAAGCTTTTTTTGCATAGTCTTCTTTTATATCTTTTGAAAGATCACTAACCATAGCTTCATAATCATCTTGTTCAATTTGGTCAATATTTAATCCTTTATCATGAATCTTTTCATTAACTTTTTCTACTGCTTTTTCTCTAATATGATTATCATATTTATTTCCAACAGTATTAAGACCTTCTTTAATAGAATTTATTGAATTTTCTAATAGTTTTTCTGGGCTCATTTATTAGCTCCTTTCATCTAATTCATTTGAGTTTGAATAAAAGCTTTAATTTCTTTATTATTCATTAAAGCAATACCTTCTCTACCACATAATTGTCTCCATGACTTTGGGCAAGACCTAAAAAGATATATCTTATTATTTTCATCGATTTTACTTTTCATTTCTTCCCATTTTGATAAAGTATTCTCAGATGGATTATTCTTTATATTAAGATACGCTTCGCTTGTTTTTATATCTAATGGAATATAAACATCTTCATTTAGAGACTTATCCCAAAAATTAAACCTATAAAGATATACATCATATAAAAATTCAACAGTTTCATATATTTTTTTAAAAATCATCTAATATCCTTTATAGGTTTAGAAAGCATTTTGATTTTTTCTTCCATTGCTAACTCTTTTTGTTCTTTTATATATTCATTATGAACATCAACAATTGTTTCAGTTACTTCTTTTTTTATTTCCCAAGCTGCACCTAATGCAGTAGGAGTATTTTTTACAACAAACTTTCCTGTATTCCATCCACAAGATGTTAAAAACTTTGTAATAGTCCAGATTTTTCCACTTGTTGATTTATTTGATTTTCCATCGATGATTAATTCTACTTCTTTTGTATTCATTTATTTTTCCTTTATTAAAATAATCCACCAGTTAATATACTAATACCAATACCTATAGCTAATCCAGTACCTACTTTCTTGCCATCAGATTTCATAATGTCCATTTCTAGTTCAATAAGTTCCTCATATTTTTCTTCTGCAATATCACTTCTACATAGACCTTGCTTCTTTAGTTTTTTTAACAAACTATTTTCAGCTAATTTTCTAATATTTGAATCGAATTCTTTTTGTATATCATTTAGCATTTCTTATCCTTTTTTGGAACTATTGTTAAAATAGTATTATCTTTATAAACAGCATGAAAATTACTCTCAAATCCTGGAAGAGGTAAGTATGCAACCTTTGAAGAGGGAACTACATCTTTAAATACCCTTTGCAGATATTCAACTGTTCTATGTACTTCATATTTTGTAAAATCAATTTTATGAATAACTCTTTCTAAAAACCTTTGTCCTGCATGGTATGTAATAATCATTTTGTTTCCTTTATATTTGTTATGTGGAAATTATAATGTAAAAAATAGACATATTTTGTCTATATATAATTAAAATAGAAAAGTGTAACTTTAATAAAAATTGAGATGATTAGTTTCTTTATAAAGGTTTATAAATGTGTAATATGTTCAGTTGTTAACATAATGATAAATTTATAATCAGATTTAATAATTTTTATAAAACTATAAGAGTTATACATTACAACACCGACCCAATTCCAAGGGGAATAAAATATTTAGCCACTATATGTCCAAAAAGTATCATATAATTTTTTTTATAAAAGAAGGAAAGATATGATTAAACAAATAGCAACACATAATAAAATATTTCATGCAGATGAAATTACTGCAATTGCATTATTAAAAGTATTTAAAAAAGATACCATTGTAGTAAATAGAGTAGATCATAGTACAGAAGATTTCTCAAACTTTGATATGCTTATAGATATTGGAAGAAAATTTGATGGTGTAAAATATTTTGATCATCACCAATATAAAGGTGGTAAAAGCTCAGCTGGTCTTATTTGGGATTATGTAGGATTAGAAAAAGAGTATCCAAAAGTTTCAAGATTTATAAATCTTATTGATAAAAATGATGTTGGAATCAAAAGAGCAGGGGAGTTTGAATTCCCTTCATTAATTAGAGCTTTTAATTCTAAAGAAATCAATAATGAAGAACAAAATATATGCTTTAATAAAGCTGTAGACTTTACAATTACAGTATTAAACTCTATGAAAACTATGGAAGAAGATATTTTAGAAGCAAAAGATATTGTAAATAATTCATACTTCTTTGAATCAAATAAACATATTATAGAATTAGATAAATACACTCCTCATTGGAGTACTTTTATAAATGGCAATACAATGCCAAATATTAAAGCAGTTGTTTGGGAAGATACAAATGAGAACAACTAGAAGGTAAAAGTTCCTCCAAAAAAACTAGGTTCATTTGAACTAAATGCTAAAGCTTTAAAACAAGATGCAAAAATGCAGTTTGTACATAGTTCTGGATTTTTTGCAATTGCAGAAAATAGAATTATTATGAAAGAGTATTTAAAAGCTTGATGATAAAAATTCCCATACTAAAAAAAATTTAAAGTCATGATATGTCTACATTATATATTACTATATTAAAAGTATTTATATCACATAAATACAAAAAATATAAGGGAAATAAATGAAGAAAATGTATTCAGTTTTATCGTTAGGTATTGCAGCTACTTTTACATTAAGTGGTTGTGCGACAATTTTTGGAGGAGGGGATATGCAGAAGATTACTGTAAATTCAGATGAATCTAAAAATATGTCTGTTGGTTATTTAAATGAAAAAGATAACAGTGTAGATGTTATTCAAACATTTAACGCTCCATCGGTTATTACTGTAAATAGAGAATCAAAAGACCTTGTTATTAAAAGTACTGATACTAACTGTGAAGAAATAGTATTAGAAAAAAAACTTAATCCCTGGTTTTGGGGTAATGTTGTTGCTACAAGTTTATTAAGTAGTACAGTTGATGCAGTTACTGGTGCAATGTGGGAATATGATGATACTGTAAGTATTGAGTGTAGTAAATAATTCAATGAATTGTTTTTTTAATAGTAAGAAAGGATTTTTTCTTTTCTTACTTATGATTCCTTTTTTTTCTTTTGCTTCTAATGACTATAAATCAAACTTAATAAATAAAGCTTTAGATAAGAATTTATCAAAGAATATTATTTGGAAAAGTTTATTGCATCTAGAAAAAGACAATAGAAAATCATCTATAGACTCAAAGTCCTTTTTACTCTCTTATGATGATTTTTCAGCTAAGAATGAACTTATTAAAACAATAGAATTTTTTTTTGATAATACTAAATCAAGATGTAAATATCCAGCAAGATATTTATGGTTAAAAAAAGAGTTAAATTTAGATGATAAAAAATTTAAACACTCTGTTTGTAATGATTTTCAAAGATATATAAAAAATACAAATACTTCTGAGTTATCATTGGTTTTTGTATCTGAAAATGTAAGTAATCCCTCTAGTATGATGGGGCATTTGTTTTTTAAACTTGATGGAATCAATTATAAAGGTAATCATGTCCAAAATGCTATCTCATTTTTTACTATGATTGATACTTTAAATATTCCTTATCTTGCTTTAGAAAGTACTGTTTTAGGAATGGATGGATATTTTGTATTAAAACCTTATTCAAAACAAATATATTCTTATTTAACACAAGAAGATAGGAATATATGGGAATATTCTTTAAAATTAAACTCTTACGAGTTAAAACTTATTACATATCATTTCTGGGAATTAAAGCAAACAGATATTGAATATTATTTCACAGGTTTTAACTGTGCAACAATAGTAAATAATATATTAAATCTAAAGATTAAAAATGAAGATAAAAGTTTTAATTTATGGGTAACTCCTAAAGATGTAATTAAAAGAGCCAAAAAAGAAGAGATAATAAAAAATACATCATTAAAACCATCTAAGTTATGGAATTTTAAAATGCTATTAGAATCTATAAATAAAAATGATGCAGAATTAATAAGTAAAACAATTGATAAAAATAATATAGATAAATTAGGAATCTTTCTAAAAAATGATAAAAGTCAATTAAAAAGATTATTTGCATTAGCCTATTTAGAGTATGATTTTTATAAAAATGGAAATAAAACACCAAAAGAGTTTGAATATATTTATAAATTTTTAATAGAAAAAGATATTCAAATAGATATCTCAAAATATAAAAACCCAATTAAAACACAAAATGATTCACAAATATCAATCTCAAGAAGAAAAGAACAAGGTGGAATTAGTCTAAAAATATTACCAGCTTCCCACACACTTTATGACAACAATAAACAATATTATGGTGAAAGTAGTCTAAAAATAGCTGAATTAAAAATAAATATTGATGATAAAATAAATATTGATGAGTTTAATCTTTTTTCTATGACTTCATTAATCCCCTGGGATAAATATACAAAACAGTTTTCAAAACAATTAGAAATAAACTATACAAAACACTTAGATAAAAAATTAAATAAACATTCAGTTTACAATATATCATTTTTAAAAGGTTTAACAAAACAATTAAGTGAAGATGTAATAATTTATGATTTAATAGGAATAGGGTTAGCTTATGGAAACTCTAAACCTTATACATATATCAAAAATGAGTTAGGTATGATGATATATGAGGTTTTCGATATGAAATCAACTATTTCATATAGCTCTCAGTATAATAATTACAATGAGAATAATATATTAAATACTCTAAATCTAACACAGTCGATTAAATTAAAAGAAAATATCAGGTTTGATATAAAGTTTGAAAATAATCAAGTTTCCTCAAAATATAATAATGATTTTGGATTTGTGTTAAACTATATTTTTTAGATATATATAAACAAAGAAAATACTGAAGCATTTTTTCTTATTTCACTAATAGCCTTTGATCTTCTTTTTTATCTTAATACAACTATTAAGGTTTGTAAACTATAATAGTGGACAATATATGTCTATATGATATAGTATTATTTTATAGAAACAATACTATAAAAAGGAAGTAAAATGGAATTAAACTTTAAAGATAAAAATATAGAGAAATATTTTGAAGAGAATAAATCTCAAGTTGATAAAATAAAAGAGGTAGAAAAAGAAGAATTTTTATCTCAGATGAAAGAAGATAAAGAGATACTTGTTTCTTCAAATCCATTAAACTTGGACTATCTAGAAGAGATAGATAAAAATATAGTAAAAGAAAAAACTCAAAAAAAAATACCAAAAACAAATAAAGAAGTAACTCCAAGGCTTGATTATGCAGTAAGTAGTAATAATCTAAGTACATCTCAATTAAATAGAATAGAATCAAAACAAAATGCTATTCTTGAAATACTAGAATGTATGCCAATACCTACAGTTTCACAAGTTAAATTAAATGAAATAAAGGAAGAAGAATTAGATTGCTTTGCTTTAAACTTAAAACTATTTTCTTCAAGACTTATAATATTATCAAGTGATTTTAAAAATAAGAATATCAAAGAAATTCTAGAAAATTTAAAAGATATATCTGAATCATTAATTTCCAATTCTTTTTATTCCTTCACAAAAGAAACATCTATTATTAAAAAAACAATAAAAAAGTTAGATAGCTTTGGTGTATCAAATAGTAATGTAAATAAGCATCTAGATGAAGTTGTTGAAATATTAAATAATATAGATAATGCATCTAAATTAAATTATTTTGAACAAAGTATATTTTATTCAACTCTATTTCTAGATAAAGGATATACACTAAATGCAATCACCTTATTAAATGAAGCAACAGGTATTTATATCATTGAATCTACAAAAAAGATGTCAAGTAAAATCTCAAAATATACAAGTTTAATAGGAGAACAACATGATATTAAACTAAATACACAAGTAAAAGATTTTTTTATAAATTTATTTTTAGAAGATAAAAAAGTAAATCAACTAGTATTTTTTCCACATCATAAAGTTGTAAAAGATATTGATATAGAAATAAAAGATAAATTAAAAAGAATTAATCAAACATGGTCAAATAAAGGCGATGAGGGTTTATTTAAAAAATATGCATATGTTATAACAATGGTTAGAAAAATTAGAAACAAATTAGCCCATGTAAATATGGATGTTGATTTTAAATCATTGACAGCTCAAATAAAAGTATTAAATGAAGATTTTAAATATCTAACAATTCAGAAAAATATACTAAAAAGATAGATTTTATAATATATACTATTTGGACAAAATAGGTCTAAGTACTATGTTATAATTTATATATAAGAAAAAAGGTAATAAGAATGACAAATGAAACAGTAAGAGTATTAGAATTATTAAAAAGATTTAATGAAGGTCAAAAAGTATATATTTCTAATTTACAAGAAGATGAACTTTGGAAAGGTAAGAGTGAAAAAACAATAAGAAGAGATTTAGATGTAATTAAACATTCTTTCCCTGATACATTTCATTTAGTAAAAGGTGAAAAAGGATGCTATAAAGCAATTACAAATGATCTTTTTAATAATTTAGTTAATAGCCCTAGAAATATGTCTTTACTTGTTCAAACATTTAATATAGCACAAAGAAGTGATATGTTTAAAAACTTTGATATCTCAAAAGAAGATAGATCTTTACTAGAAAGTCAACTAAAAGAATCAAAAAAATTATATGGCTTTAAAAATGATGCAATTGAAACTAGAAAAAATAGTTTTGAAATATATCAAACACTAGAACGTAGTATAAAATATAATAAGCAAATTGTAATAGATTATGATAATAATGGAACAATAGAAGAATATATAATAAATCCATATAAAATATTGCTAATGAATGAAAACTTTTATTTAGCAAGTGAAGTTATAGATCAAGTATTCTCATTTTCACCTTTTAGAATAATACATATTAAAAATATAAAAGAAACAAAAAAGACTTATAGAAAAAATCCAGAGATTATTAACTTCATAGATACGATGGAAACACCTTTTGCAAAATATCAAAAAGAGTTTAGAAAATATCTAATAGATATAGTTGTAGAAGTAGATGCAGTTAAGGCAAAATATTTTAAACTAAAAAACTATTTCAAATCTCAAAAAGTTATAGAAAAAAAAGAAAATGGAAACCTAGTAATATCATATAAAATGACTCAATTTATGGAAATAGAAAGTTTTATAAAATCATGGCTACCATTTGTAAAAGTTGTAAAGCCTATTGAACTAAAAAATAAGATAGAAAATGAATTGAGAGAATATTTGAAATAAAGAGGAAATAAATTCTTTAGTCTTTTGTCTGGATTTTAGTTACCACTCCAGTCTCACAAAAGTTTAGTTCAGTGTTTGAGCTGTATATCGTGAAAGTGGCAAGTATAGTTATTAAGGGGGGGGGAGTGACTGTGAGGTTGCTTCCTTATCCGACAACATTTAATACATCAAAGAAATCTTCATAAATTATTCCAATCAATACAATTAGAACAACCGAGAATGAAATAAGAATAATTTGTTTTTTAAACTTTTTCCAAATGACATAATATGCGCTTGTTCTAAATAATAAATTCAACATGTTTTTATCCTAAGCCTCTGCATAGTTTTTTACCTAACTGAATCTTTTCAATTTTTGGATTATCAATTGAATCTAAATGTTGTAAATCTGTATTAGTAGCTATCATTTTTACATCCTTTAAATTACTATTTTTTGCTAAATGAGTTAATGCATTACATCCTCCACCACCAACACCAATTACAACAACTTTTGGTGCAAAACCTTTACTATTATCATCTTTAATATGACTAACTTTTATATCTATTTTTGCTGCTTCAATTTTTATTTGATTGTCTTTTTTATCTTCCATTACATTCTCCTAATAATTTATTATCCAAGTAAAAAGTCTAGACCAATGACTGCAAGTAAACCTTGAGAAGTTTCTTTACATAGTCTTCTTTTATATCTTTGAGTAAGTTTAAACAATTTGGTCAAATTGGACATGAACATTAATATAAACTTAAATTATTTTTAAATCTGTATCTGT
>NZ_RCWF01000015.1 GCF_003667345.1 Poseidonibacter antarcticus | reverse complement strand
AAGTATACATTGTGTGACTTTAACATTAAAATATCTTTTACTCAACATATAAGTTGAGTAATGAGTATATTAGATTAAGATTTATAATTTTCATATTTATAGATTTTATTTTATATATATATTGATTACTCAGTTTTGCTGGTGGTTATAGAGAAGAGGAAATACCCAGTCCCATTTCGAACCTGGAAGTCAAGCTCTTCATCGCTGATAATACTGCAGGGTCCCCTTGTCGGAAACGTAGGTCACTGCCAGCTCTTGAGTATTTATTCAAATTAGCTTAGCTTTTTACACTTATTCTAGTGTTTTAAGCTAAGCTTTTTTTTTGCGCGCGGTTTCTAAAATTATTAAATTATTTATATATTTAATAATTTAAATAATAATAAAGTCTTTACTTATATACTATCTTCTATAATGTACCTAGTATTAAAATAATTAATATATGTCTCAGTATAAATATATTAAGTATAGATTTCCTTTATTGTATCTTAAATATTTCTCTTCTTTATTAGCTATTTTATGTTAAAGTAATAATAATTATTTAATCAAGGGTTAAAAATGAAACTAAAAAATAAAAAGAGGTTATTTAGTGTAATAGCTAGTAGTGTGTGCATATTAAGTATAAACGTACAAGCATTGACACTAAAAGAAAGTGTGTTAGAAGCATTACATACAAATCCTGTAGTTCAAGAAAGATTAAAAAACTTTAATGAAACACAACAAGATTTAGAAATTACAAAATCTGAATGGCTACCATCTTTGGATTATGTGGGTACATTTGGAATAAATAGTGCAGGAAATATAAAAGATTCAGCAGGTGGAAAATATGATCACCAAGTAACTGATGAAAGCTATAATAGCTATACAAATTCACTAAAATTAACACAAAATTTATTTAATGGATTTAGTACAACACATAAAATAGATTACCAAGAAGCAAGAATATTAGGTGCAGCATATAATTATTTAGAAAATGCAAATGATATAGCATTCCAAATGGTAGGAGCATATTTAGATGTAGTAAGAAGTTATCAATTGTATCAAAATGCAAAAGATAATGTGGTAGTGAATGAAAAGATATATGAAGATGTAAACTCACTTTTTAAACAAGGATTAACAACAAAATCAGAGATGACAAAAATATATGCATCCTTGTCATTAGCAAAATCAAATATGATTGTGCAAAAGAATAATACAGTAGATAAAGAGTTTAGATTTAAAAGATTGTTTGGACGAGATGCAGACGTGTCAACATTTACATTACCAAGCTTAAATTATGCGATGCCAGAGAGTATTGAACGTGCAACAATGTACGCAATAAAAAATAATCCTTCAATTTTAGTAAGTAATTTTAATATAAAAGGTGCACAAGCATTATATAAAGAGAAAAAAAGTAATTTTTACCCAACAATAGATTTAGAATTAGAACAAGTGTTTGATGATTCAAATCATACAAATAGCTTTGACTCTCCAGATGATAGATCAAAAGCATATGTAGTAGTAAACTGGAATCTATATAGTGGTGGAGCACATATATCAGATATACAAAAAAGTAAAAGTACAATAAATAAAGAAGTAGAAATACAAAGAGACCTAAAAAGACAAACAATTGAAGGACTAGAATTATCGTGGTCTGCATATAAATTAATAGGTAATCAATTAGAAGAATTATATAAATACTATAATTATTCACAAGAAACATTAGAAAGTTACCAAAGTGAATATGAATTAGGAAGAAGAACACTACTTGACCTACTATCAGCACAAAATGACTTAGTAAGCTCAAAAAGTCAAATAATAAATGCACAAATGGATAAATTATACTCACAATATAGAATATTAGATGCAATGGGATTATTAGTAAATACAGTAGTAGAAGATAGTGCAGAATATAATAAAATAGCAGCTCCAACATTAAAACCATTTACAATAGTAAAAGATAAATTGCCAGTAAATCAAGATGTAGACTCAGATAAAATAGTAGACTCTTTAGATATTTGTGATAACTCAATAAATAATAATGATATAACGCCATATGGATGTTCTCAAAAAGAAGAAGACTCAGACTTAGATGGAATAATTAACTCTAAAGATAAATGTCCAGAAAGTGCATTTGGAGTAACAGTAGATGAAAATGGTTGTGAAATAGAGAATTCAATTAATAAATTTACAGTAAATAAAGAAGATTATGTAAATGAAGTAGTTTCATATACAAATGAAAGCCCAAAAAAATCAGATAAATTAGGACTGTATGATTATGAATTTAATGTAGCAGCAAATAAGAATGTGAAATCAACAGCCTTAGATAATCACCTAATGTATGATAAATTTGCCTTGATAAAAAGATTTGAATTCTTAAATATGGATAAATTTGATTTTAATGATAAGGGTTTATCAATAATAGCTAATGAAATCTCAAAATATAAAGATCAAAATATAAAAGTAACAATAATCGGTCATACACAAGAGATGAAAGATAAAAATAGAAGTTATGAAAAAGCAGCATCTTATTCAAAAATAATAAAAGATGAATTAGTAAAAAGAGGTGTAAATAAAGATGTGCTAATAGAAGAATCAAGAGTAGATTATGATAAAGCATACCTAGAAATAAATAAAGAAGATAAGACATTAAATAATGTAGTAGCAATAGCATTATATGTACCAAAAGCAATAGACGCACCAATAGTATTAGATGATGATAAAGATGGAGTAGTAAATTCATTAGATAAATGTCCAAATACACCAGCAGGATATACAGTAGATGAAAATGGATGTACAAATAAAATAAACTTAGAAGTATTATTTGAAAATGACTCAGCAATAGTAAAAACAAATACAAAAGAGAAAGTATTAGCATTTGCGAAATATTTAAAAGATAATAAAGAGTTTAATACAGTAATAACAGGGCATGCAAGTAAAGATAATATTAGATCAGGTGTTATTTACAATCAAAAGTTGTCAGAAAGAAGAGCAGAAGCTATAAAAAATTTATTAGTAGAAAATGGAATTGAATTATATAGAATAGAAGCAATAGGAAGAGGTTTTAGTGAGCCAGTTACGAGTAATGATACAGTAGAAGGTCGAGCATTAAATAGAAGAATTGAAGCTGTACTTAAAAGAGTAGAAAATAAATAAAGAAGGTTAATTAATGAGAAAAAAAATTTTAAAAACTGAAGACACTTTATTGGAGTCTTTAGTTTTATATACAAGGTTATTCCATAAACCTTTTTCTTCAGAATCTTTATTATCTGGTTTACCAATGGATACAAACTTAAGTTCTCCAATGCTTTTTTCAAAAACAAATTCTAAATCTTTATTTTCAAGAGCAGCATCAAGAGCAGGATTAAAAACAACTATTATTCAAAGATCAATTAAAGATATTTTAGCTCTACAATTACCTGTAATATTACTTTTATCAAATGGGAATAGTTGTATTTTAGAAAATTTCTCTGATGATAAAACAAAAGCAAAAATTATTTTTGCAGGTGTTGAAGAACCTTTAGAAGAGTGGATAGATGTAGATAAACTTGAAGAAGAATATTTAGGTTTTGCTTTTATGTTAAAAAAAGCTTATGAGTATGAACATGAAAATGGTAAAAAAACACTTGATTTAAATAATCAAAAACATTGGTTTTGGAGTACTTTAGGTTTTTCAAGAAAAATTTATATGGATTGTATTCTAGCCTCAATTTTAATAAATTTATTTGTTCTTGCTACTCCATTATTTACTATGAACGTATATGATAGAGTTATTCCCAATAATGCACAAGAAACTTTACTTGTGTTTACAATAGGTATAGTTGTTGTCTTCCTTTTGGATGCAACATTAAAATTTTTAAGAACATATTTTTTAGAAATGGCTGGTAAAAAAAGTGATATTATTATGTCTTCTATTATATTTGAAAAAGTTTTAGATTTACAAATGGATGCACATCCAAAATCTGTTGGTTCTTTTGCAAATAATTTAAAAAGTTTTGATAGTATTAGAGGTTTTTTAACAAATGCAACGTTAAGTGTACTTATTGATTTCCCTTTCGCAATACTCTTTTTATGTGTGATTTTTTATATTTCAGGTATTTTGGTTTTTGTTCCTATGATAATTATTCTAATAATAATAATTTATGCATTAATTGTTAAAAAACCTTTACAAACAAGTATTGAAAGTACTTATGAAGCAAGTGCTAAGAAAAATGGGATACTAATTGAAGCTTTACAAAATATAGAAACAATTAAAGCACAAGGAATGTCAGGAAATATTCAGTTTAATTGGGAAGAATCCACAGGTGAGATTGCTAATAAAAGTCTAAAATCAAGATTATTATCCTCTTCAATTCCAACGGTTACAGGTTTATTAGTTGGATTAAATACTGTTTTAATAATTGTTTTTGGAGTTTATCTTATCCAAGAATTTGAATTAACAATGGGTGGGTTAATAGCTACAATGATTTTATCAGGACGTGCTATTGCTCCAATGGGACAAATAGCAGGACTTATAACTAATTATGAAGATGCAAAAACTTCGTTTAATATGCTTGATGAAATAGTTAATAAACCATTAGAAAGACCACTTGCTAGAGAGTTTGTAAAAAGACCTTCTTTAAAAGGAAATATTGAATTTAGAAATGTATCTTTTAAATATCCTGATAGTGAAGCATATGCATTAAAAAATGTAAGTTTTTCTATAAAAGAAGGTGAAAAAGTTGCATTTATTGGAAGAATTGGTTCAGGTAAGTCAACTATCGCAAAATTAATTTTAAAATTATATGAACCTGAAAGTGGTTCTGTATTAATTGATGGAATAGATATTTCACAAATTGATCCTGCAGATTTAAGAAAAAAAGTAAGTTATGTACCACAAGATATTCATTTATTTAGGAATAGTATAAAAAATAATATATTGGGATCTTATAAATTTGTTGATGATGAATGGATGCTTAAATGTTCAAAAATTAGTGGTACTGATGAATTTGTAAAATTACATCCTATGGGTTATGATATGCCTATTGGTGAAAGAGGTGCAGGACTTTCAGGTGGTCAAAGACAAAGTGTTGGAATAGCTAGAGCCTTGATAAATAATTCTAATATGTATTTGTTTGATGAACCCACAAATGCAATGGATCAAACTAGTGAAAGTCATGTTTTAAATAATTTAAGAAAAGATATGAATGATAAAACCTTATTACTAGTTACTCAAAAAATGAATATGCTTGACTTAGTTTCAAGAGTTATCGTTATGCATAATGGAGAGAAAGTTTTAGATGGTGAAAAGAAAGATGTTATAAAAAAATTAGGAGAAAATAATGGCTGATATAAAAGAAATTAATTCTGCATTTTTTCAAAAAACTCCTAAAAGACCTAAAAAGTCATTGAGTAAAGATGATTATGAATTTATGAGTAGTGTTAGTGCTTCTGTGCTTTATCATAGAAATAGAAAATTACATTGGGTATTGATTGCTTTTTTTATAACAATAACTCTTTTTATAGTTTGGGCTTCATAT
Source organism: Poseidonibacter antarcticus (assembly GCF_003667345.1). Classification (NCBI taxonomy): domain Bacteria; kingdom Pseudomonadati; phylum Campylobacterota; class Epsilonproteobacteria; order Campylobacterales; family Arcobacteraceae; genus Poseidonibacter; species Poseidonibacter antarcticus. Next base: position 48,682 of record NZ_RCWF01000015.1, on the reverse strand, counting down.
GCACAAATAGATGAGATTGCAAGAGGAAATGGAAAAATAGTTCCTAATGGACAAAATCAAATCCTTCAAAACCTAGAGGGCGGGATAGTCTCTGAAATTTTAGTAAAAGAGGGTGATTTCGTAAAAAAAAATCAAATTCTAATTAAAATAAGTAATGAAAAATCATCATCAACAGATGCTTCTAATAAATTAAAATCTTTTTATTTACAAGCACAAATACAAAGACTTACAGCAGAATTAAAAAGAGAACCTTTTGTTTATAAAAAAACTGATAATCAACAATTAAATGCTTTTTTAGATAATGAAAATGAATTGTATCAAATAGATCAAAATGAACTTAAATCAAAAGTTTTGATATTAAAAGAACAAATTAAACAAAAAAACAATGAATTAAAAGATGCAAGACAAACAATCACTCATATGAGATTCTCAGTTAATGCAATTAAACAAGAAGTTGATATGACAAGACCTATGGTTAAAAGAGGAATACGTTCTCAAGTTGATTTCTTAAAACTTCAAAGAGAAGAAAGTGATGCTAAACAAAAATTACAAAGTGCTATTTTATCTATTTCTAAAACAAAATCAGAAATCTTAGAATTAAATAAAAAAATAGATGAAACATATCAAATGAATGATTCAGAAACTAGACAAAAACTTAATGAAACAATTACATCATTAAGAGATTTAGAAGCAAATTCAGTTGCTTCTACAGATCAAGTTTTTAGAACAATTGTTAAATCACCATCTAATGGTATTGTTCAAAAATTACATATAAATACTATTGGTGGTGCTGTTAAACCAGCACAAGATTTAATTGAAATTGTGCCAACAGACTATAAATTAATTGTAGAAGTAAAATTATTGCCAAAAGATATTGCATTTATTTATCATGGGCAAAAAGCTATAGTTAAATTTTCAGCATATGATTTTTCAATTTATGGAGGATTAGAAGGAAAAGTTATAAATATAAGTCCGGATACAATAACAGAAAAAGACGATAAAACTTATTATTTAGTACGAATTGAGACTGATAGAAACTACATCGGGGATGAAGATAAGCAATTGAAAATTATTCCAGGAATGGTTGCTAATGTTGATATAGTTACTGGTAAAAAAACAATTTTAGATTATATTCTAAAACCAATTTTAAAAACAAAACAATATACATTTACGGAAAGATGATGAAAATAGCACTCTATAGCAATGAAATTTCACTTATTAATAGATGGGAATCTTTTTTAAGTGCGTATAAGATTAAAATTATTGAGGATTATGAAGAATTATTTACACTCAAGGACTATTTATTAATTTTAAGTGATTGTGTGAATTTAAAAGATAATAATTTTGTGATTGCAACATTGTTAAAAAATTCAAATAAAATTTTAGTATTAAAAAGAGTTCCTGAAATCAATAATGCAAAAAAATGGTTAGAAAAAGGTGTTCATGGATATGGTAATTCTTTGATGACTTCATCGTATTTAAATTCTGCTGTTGAAACTATAGTAGATAACTATATTTGGTTATTACCTGAGATCACAAGTGAATTATTAAAAAATATAATAGCAAAAAAGGATAATAAAATTGATGAAGAAAAACTTTTTGCTGATTTAACAAAAACAGAAAAAACTATTGCACTTTTACTAAAAAATGCTTATACAAATAGAAATATAAGTGAAGAATTAAATATATCTATAAATACAGTAAAAACACATATAAAGCATATTTATGAAAAACTAAATGTAACAGATAGATTGTCTTTTTCTAACTTATCTAGTAACTAAAATAATCAAATAATTAAAAACTACAAAATTTAATTTATATCACCCAGTTGGGTGATATAAAAACTACAAAAATTCTACTATAATATAAATATAATTTAATAATAAAGTCTTAAAGGACAAACTATGGCAACAATTGCAGGAAGTATAATAAGTTTATCAAATGGAACTTTTAATGTAAAAGATGAAAATGGAAATATTAGAGTTTTAAAAGTAGGTGATGAAATCTATGAAAATGATACAATCTATGGTAATAGTGACAATTCATCATCTTCACGAATAGAAATTCAACTTTCAGGTAATGATGTTATCGTTTTAAGTCAAGGACAAGAACAATTAATAGACTCTTCTTTAATTGAAACTGCATTCGGAACAGAAGAATTATTTTTTACGAGAGAAAGCTTAAATTTAAACGGTGAAGATCAATCTTCAAATGTTGATATTATAAGTGATTTAAGAGATGCAGAATTTGTTGATGAAAAACTTGAATTAGAAGAAGATGGTAGTATATCAGATAATGATGATAATATTACTGAAGAAGAAACAGCAGAAGGTGAAGAAGAAGCTGAAGATGAAGCACTTGAAAGTGGTGAATTTGAAGCAAGAGATGGAACTGCAACAGATATTAATACTGATTTGAGAAATACGCAATTTGTAGCAAGAACTCAAACTTTTGAAGATTTAACTCAATTTGAGAGTGAATCAGAGGGGAGATTAACTCCAAATAATGCTACAGAAAGACCAGATTATACAGATTCTATTGTTAATACTCCTTCAGTACCAACAGTTAATCCTACACCACCATCTGTTATTCCTGTTGATAATACTGAAGAAGAAGTTGTTGAAACACCAGTTTCTACACCGATAATAGGAAACTTAAGTATTAATAATGCAACTAATTATGAAAATGATGGATTTTTAATATTTACAGTTACTCTTGATAGAAGTTTAAGTTCATCTGTAACTTTTGACTATGATACAACAGCTATAACAGCATCAGCAAATGGTGAAGATTATTCTGATATTTCAGGCAGTATTACAATACCAGCAGGAAGTATAAGTACTACAATACAAGTTCCAATTATAAATGACTATATATCAGATAATGGAGAAACGGTAAGAATTAATATTTCTAATGTTGAAGGGAATGCAAATATTAGTAATTCTGAAGCTATAGGGACTATTTTAGATAATGTAGATACAGCAATAGTATCAATTAGCGGAGATGAATTGGTTGAAGAAGGTTCTGCTGCAACATATAAGATAGAAGTAGATCAAGTAATAGCATCAGGTGAAACAATAACAGTGCCTTTAACTTATAGTTATATATCAGCAAGCAGTGAAGATATAATAACAAATACAGTACAAATAATATTAGATGAAAATAATCAAAGTGTTAACTTTAATATAGAAACAATAGAAGATACTTTAGCTGAGGGAAGTGAAGTATTTAATGTAATAATCGGAACACCAATAGATACAGGAAGTTTTGAAAACATTGATTTAGGGAATGATACAGTATCGACAGTAATTGAAGATAACTTAGAAGATACAGCAATAGTAAGTTTAGTAGGACCAGCAAATGTAGTTGAAGGTGAAACAACAGCTTCATATACAGTAAGTGTAGATCAATTAGCAACAGATGTAAAAACAGATATTACAGTGACATTTACATATACAGGTGTAGCAGTAGATGGAACAGACTTTACAGGAGTATCATCAGTAATAATTCCAGCAGGATCAAACTCAACAACATTTGATATAACAACACTTGATGATGCATTAGCAGAAGGAACTGAAAGCTTTAATATTGCAATTAATGCTATTACAGATACAAACTTCGAAGCAATAACAGAACATGCAACAGATAATAATGTAACAACAACTATTACAGAAGATTTAGGCACAAACCCTGTAGATTCAGATATTACAGCAACAGTAGTAGTTGGTGATGCAGCAACTGTAACAGAAGCAAATAATACATACTTAACATATGATGTAAAATTATCAAACGCTGTAGGTGAAAATGTAGAAGTAACATTAGCTACAAGTGGAACAGCAACAGCAGGAACTGATTATGAATCAAACTTAGAGTTCTTTGATGGTACTTCTTGGGTAGCAGTTCCAGCTGATGGAAAAATCACACTTCCAGCAGATGCTTCAACTGTACAAGTAAGAGCAGAAGTAAAAGATGATGCAATCACTGAACCAAATGAAACAGTAGTTCTAGCTGCAACAACAACAGATTCTCAAATCACAGATTCAAGTGATACAGGTTCAGGAACTATTACAGATGATAGAGGAACAGATAATCCAAATGTAGATTCAGATATTACAGCAACAGTAGTAGTTGGTGATGCAGCAACTGTAACAGAAGCAAATAATACATACTTAACATATGATGTAAAATTATCAAACGCTGTAGGTGAAAATGTAGAAGTAACATTAGCTACAAGTGGAACAGCAACAGCAGGAACTGATTATGAATCAAACTTAGAGTTCTTTGATGGTACTTCTTGGGTAGCAGTTCCAGCTGATGGAAAAATCACACTTCCAGCAGATGCTTCAACTGTACAAGTAAGAGCAGAAGTAAAAGATGATGCAATCACTGAACCAAATGAAACAGTAGTTCTAGCTGCAACAACAACAGATTCTCAAATCACAGATTCAAGTGATACAGGTTCAGGAACTATTACAGATGAAATCAACCTCACAAATAAAACAGAAACAGTAGTAGAGGGTACACATACTATTACTAGCACAACAGAGTCACTTAATCTACTCGATAATGATGAAATAGGTGCAAATGGGAAAATAGTAAGTTTTGAGTATAAAGATGAAGCGGGAAATACTCAAACGGCTACATTATCAAATGTTGGAGGTGTCATAACTGCAACAGCCAATACTCAGTATGGTAGTGTAACAGTAAATGAAGATGGAACATGGAGTTTTACTTCTGATGCTACTGAAAACAATCCAACTGGCGTGGATGATGTTATTACTTATAAAGTTCAAGATTCTACAGGTGCAACAGCAACGGCAAAATTTACAGTTACCGTAACAGATACTGCTCCAACAGCTGTAGCAGATACAAATACAGTTATAGAAGATACAACATTAACAGCAAATGGAAATGTTATAAATAATACTACAGATGATACACAAGATGATATAAGTGGAGCAGATACCCCAATAGTAGTCTTAGGAGTAGCAGCAGGAAGTGATACAAGTTCAGATGTAACAGAACATGTAGGAGATGGTATAAATGGCACTTATGGAAGTGTAAAAATAGAGAGTGATGGAAGTTATATATATACACTTACTAATGATGATGTAAGAGTACAACATCTTATACCTGATGAAACATTAACAGATATCTTTACCTATACAATCAAAGATGCAGATGGTGATACAAGTACAACAACATTAACTATTACAATCAAGGGAACAAATGATGTTCCAACGATTACAGCAGTAGATGGTAACAGTAGTGATGCTCATCCAAATGGAGATGCAACCGTTTATGAATCAGGTTTGGCAGCAGGAAGTGATGCAAGTGCAACTACAGAGACAACATCAGGAACAATCACTATCTCAGCAAAAGATGGATTAGTAAGTGTAAACATCGGTGGAACTGATATAACTCAAGCACAATTACTAGATAGTGGAACAACAGCTATCAATATTGATACAGGTGAGGGTACTTTGGTAATTAATGGCTTTACTCCAAGTGATGGAACACATCAAGATGGTAGTGGAACTATAAACTACACCTATACATTAAAAACTGAACAAACGCATGCAGATGCAGATGGGAATAATGAAGTTACAGATGTTATCTCATTAACAGTGACTGATAGAAATGAAACAAGTGCACCAGCTACAAACTTAACTATTACAATAGTAGATGATGTACCAACAGCAGTTAATGATACAAGAGATATTAATGAGGGAGCAACAAACTCTATTACTGGGAATGTTGTAACAGGAACAACCAATGGAGATAATGCTGATCATGGTAATGCTGATGGATTTATTGGTAGTCCTGTAATTAAACTAATGTATGGTGCTACTGAAATAACACTTGGAACAAGAACTGAAACGGATGATGGATATATTACATTTAATAGTGATGGTTCATATACCTTTGAAGCAAAAAGTGATTTAGATAATCCATTAGGAGCTGATCTAGTAGAGACATTTACTTATACTATTGAAGATAAAGATGGAGATGAAACAAGTGCAACACTTACAATCAATGTGAAAGATTTAGATGCTACGATTAGTGGATCTACTGTTAGTATGTATGAGAATACACTTCCTGATGGTTCTGATACTGATGCACTAGCAACATCTGTTACAGGAGAATTAAGTGTTACTCCTGCAACAGATACATTTGATGTTCAGTTCGATGTTTCTACTCTTCCAAGTGAATTGAGTTCAGGTGGAGTGGATTTAGTGTACAAAATCTCAGTTGATGGGCATACGCTTACAGCAACTGCTGGAAATTCAGGACCAACTGTATTTACGACAGTATTGAGTGATACAGCAACAACAACACCAGATTATACTTTTACCCTAAGTGCTCCATTAGATCATGCTGATGCAGCAGGTGCAAATGAATTAGCAGTAACTTCTGGAGTAAAAGTGATTGAGTTTGATGGTGATGTGGCAACTACGACATTTACAGTAAATATTGTAGATGATGTTCCAGCTGCAAATGTAGATACAAATACAGTTATAGAAGATACAACATTAACAGTAAATGGAAATGTTATAGTTAATACAACAGATGATACACAAAATGATATAAGTGGAGCAGATACCCCAATAGTAGTCTTAGGAGTAGCAGCAGGAAGTGATACAAGTTCAGATGTAACAGAACATGTAGGAGATGGTATAAATGGCACTTATGGAAGTGTAAAAATAGAGAGTGATGGACGTTATATATATACACTTACTAATAATGATGTAAGAGTACAACATCTTATACCTGATGAAACATTAACAGATATCTTTACCTATACAATCAAAGATGCAGATGGTGATACAAGTACAACAACATTAACTATTACAATCAAGGGAACAAATGATGTTCCAACGATTACAGCAGTAGATGGTAACAGTAGTGATGCTCATCCAAATGGAGATGCAACCGTTTATGAATCAGGTTTGGCAACAGGAAGTGATGCAAGTGCAACTACAGAGACAACATCAGGAACAATCACTATCTCAGCAAAAGATGGATTAGTAAGTGTAAACATCGGTGGAACTGATATAACTCAAGCACAATTACTAGATAGTGGAACAACAGCTATCAATATTGATACAGGTGAGGGTACTTTGGTAATTAATGGCTTTACTCCAAGTGATGGAACACATCAAGATGGTAGTGGAACTATAAACTACACCTATACATTAAAAACTGAACAAACGCATGCAGATGCAGATGGGAATAATGAAGTTACAGATGTTATCTCATTAACAGTGACTGATAGAAATGAAACAAGTGCACCAGCTACAAACTTAACTATTACAATAGTAGATGATGTACCAACAGCAAAAAATAATAGTGCAACAGTAGTTGAAGGAACAACAGCTGCAATTACTGGAAATGTGATAACAGATGATGATACAAGTGGGGTAGATATTGTAGGTGCAGATGAAGCTATTTTAAATAACTTTACATATACAAAAGCAGATGGAACTGCTGATGAAACACTAACATTTAGTGATTCAAACACAACTTATACTGTAATTACTCCAACAGGTGAATTAACTGTAAATCAAAATGGTTCATGGAAATTTACTCCTATAGCTTCAGTTGACCATGATGATAATTCAACAGCAGTTGGAACAGAAAATAATAGTAATACAAGTGGAAGCTTCACATATACACTTATTGACGGTGATGGTGATGTGTCAAGTGAAGCTACAAACACAATTACCGTAACAGATACAATTGCAACTGTAGCACCTATTGATACTGTAATTATTGATGAAGATGATTTAACAAGTGGAAGTGAATCAATAAAAGAATCTTTAACATCAGAAAATAATTCATTAGGAATAACTACAGGAAAAGATGATATCACAGATGTAGTATTTGATATATCAAAAATTAATGCAGATACTAATATGACAAGTTTAAAATCAGGTGGACAAGCTTTAACATTTAGTTTAAGTGATTCAAATCATGTTTTAACAGCTAAAGATAGTATTGGTAATGATGTATTTGTAGTAACTATTAATAATAACGGTACAGCTAATGATTATGATGAAAATAGTACATATACTTTTGAACTTAAAGGTGTACTTGACCATACAACGGCAGATGGTGAAAATAATCTTGATATAGATATCCCATTTAGTGTTGTTGAAATAGATGATACTGTTGAATCACAAATAAAAGTAAATATTACAGATGATATTCCAACAGCAGTTGAAGATACAAGTGTAGTTACAGTTAATGAAGGAAATGTCCCTTTAACTGGTGTTAATTTACTAGATAATGATGTAACAGGTGCAGATGGACTATCAACTGTAACAGGTTTTAAATATACTGATGAAGAGGGTAATGAACAAACAGGAACACTAGGAACACAAGTAGATACTCAATATGGATTACTTACTGTAAATAGTGATGGTTCATGGTCTTATATATCAGATGGTAGTGAGATTAATAATACAGCTGCGGTTACTGATAACTTTACTTATACTATCACTGACTTTGATGGTGACATTTCAAGTGCAATTCAAGAAATTAAAGTAACAGATGGAGCTAATCCTACAAATGATGGAGCAACTTCTGCAAGCCTTGATGAAGATGATTTAAGTTCAGGTAGTGATACAGTTAAAGAAACACTTGTTGCTACAGGGGATTTAAATATTGGATCTGGTACAGATGCACTTGATACTGTATTTGATACTACAGGAACAGAAACTCTTACTTCAAATGGAAAAGCTATTGTTTATACTCTAAGTGATGATGGACATACTATTACAGGTAAAGTAGGTTCAAAAGAAATTTTTGTTGCAACTATTACAGATCCTGATAATGAAACAGCTTCAACAGGATATACTTTTGAGTTAAAAGGTACTATAGATCATGATGCTGCAAGTGGAGAGAATAGTAAAGATGTTGTACTTCATTACATAGCTACAGATGCAGATGGTGATACTGCAGCAAATGATTTAACAGTAGCTATTATAGATGATATACCAACTATTGGTACAGCTGATACAGCTACTGTTAATGAAGCGAATTTAGCAAGTGGTAGTAATCCTGATAATGCTGCCTTAACACAAACAGGTTCACTAGCAGTTAATAAAGATGCAGATAGTTTTGACACTACATTTAGTACAAGTCAAACTACTTTAGATGCTCTAAATTTAACTTCACAAGGTACGCCTTTATCTTACACTATTAGTGCAGATGGGCATAAACTTACAGCAACAGCTGGAGGAGATACTATATTTACTGTTAAGATTAACAAGTTTAGTACTTCTTCGGCAAAATATAAATTCACTCTTTCTGGTGTTATTGATAATTCTGAAGAAACAACTGCGCTGCCTTTTAGTTATCAAGTAGTGGATTATGATGGAGACAGTGTTACTAAAACCTTTACTATTAATGTAGTAGATGATAATCTATCTATACAAGATTATACAATTGATGAAGATAGTGGAGAAGCTACTTATGCTACACAAGCAGGGGCAACTTCAAGCAATACTAGCATTCATACAAGTCCAGTACATGGTATAGCTACGATAGATACCGATGGTAAGTTACATTACACTCCTAATGATGAATATAGTGGAGTAGATACTCTAACTTATACAGTAGAGGAGATAGATGAAAATGGAGTTTTACAAACGACAACTACAACAGTTACTTTCACTGTCAACCCAATATCAGATGCTCCAGGTGTGACAGTTGATGCTGATACTGTTTATACTCTTGAGGATACACCTGTAGCATTAGGTCTTAATGCTCCAACTATTACTGATACAACAGATAATAATGGTGCTGCGTTAGGTGATAATCCTGAATTATTAGGTTTAGTTACTTTAAGCGGTATTCCAAGTGGGGTAGAATTATCATATGGTGGAAATACTTTTACTTCAACTGGTGGAGATATTACAATTAAATTCACTGATAACGATACTCATCTTAATGGATTAAGTGGTGAGACTTTAAGTATGTCAAAAGACGATTTTAATTTAATGGAAGTTCGTCCATCATCTCAAGATGCGAAAGATTTTAAAGTTACAATGAAAGTAACAGAATATGAAGTTGATGAAAGTGGTAATATATTTGAAATATCTGGTAATCCAGTTGCAGGTGCAGAATCAACAATTACTGTAGATGTAGATGTTTTAGCAGTAACTGACCCAGTTGATATCAAAATTAACAATTCTGACACTTCATATGAAACAACAATAGATGAAGATAGACCTTTAGATTTACAATCACTTCTTACAGTTACATTTGCTGATATGGATGGAAGTGAAAATAGAAGTATTGTGTTGAGTGATTTACCATCTGGTACTATTATCAATGGAAATACAATAACAACTGGAACTTATACTATAGATTTAAATAGTGATGGAACAATTCCAGCATTATCATTAACTCCACCAAAAAACTTTAGTGGTGATATGTCAGATATTACGATTACTTTAGTTGCACATGACACAGATACGGATTCTACTCATAACGATGAATCAAGTGTTGATACTACAACGCTAGCAAATAAAACTATTTATGATTCAAAAGATAGCGTAACTTTATCTTTACATGTAAACCCTATTGCAGATGATATTGCTGATATGGTGGCGAAGACTACAGATGAAGATACAGCAGTAGCATTTTTAAGTGATTTTGATTTGACAGATAAAGATATAGCTGGAACTGAAAGTGTCATGAAAGTTGTTATAACAGGACTAGATGAGGGAAGTGTAGTTGTTTATGGTGGAGTAACTACTACTATTGATAGTTCTGGTACATTTACTATTGGTGATGGAAGCTCAATTTTGGATATAGCAACAATCCAAGCAGCAACAATTACTCCACCTGCTCATAGTAGTTTAGATATGAGTATTACAGTAACTGCAACAGTACAGGATGTGAATGTAATTGATGGTATTCCTATTACTAATACAGCGACGGATTTAGTGAAAACATTTGATTTAGTAGTAAGTCCTATTGCTGAAAGCACTGAGACAAATACAGCAGGAACTATTTCTGGGACAGATGGAAATGACATTATCACTCAAGGAACTCACAACTATGCAACAAAAGCAAATGAAGATGAATTTTTCAATTTAAATATAACAGAAGGTACATTTACAGGTCTTACTTTAATAAATGAAGATAGTGCATCTGAAACAACAACTGTACTATTTACTGCAAAAGATGAAAATGGTGCTGATTTAATTGGAACAATCTTTACTTATGGTGGGGAAACTACAGAATTTATATATGCAGGAACAGCAGTTGAAATTCCAAGTACTGCTTTAGATACTTTACAAGTAAAAGCACCTGCTGAATATAGTGGAACAATGATTCTTACTACACAAATCAAATCTATAGATTATGATGATGATGCTAGTAATAAAGAATCTCCAAGCACAGCTATTAGTCAAGGAGATACTTTAACTATTACAGTTAATCCTATTGCAGATGATGTAACAGTTGCTATAAAACAATCATTTGGAAATGAAGATGCAGGAATAGATCTAAATGTAGGTGTAAGTTCATCAGATAAAGATGGTTCAGAATCATATACTTTAAAACTTAGTGATATTCCAGATGGTGCACAGATTTATTATAATGGGCAATTAGTTACACTTTCTAGTGGTACAATTACAGTTGGAACTTCAGATTCAACTACAGGTCAATTCTCAGATGAGAACTTTGAAATAGTAGCAACAGATTCAAATAGTTCTGATGGAAAATGGGAATTAGAGATTAAAAATTTTGATAAATCAAAATTATTTACTTATGTTCCTGAAGAGGATTCTAATGAAAATATAACTTTAAAAGTACAAGCACAAGCAGTTGATGGAAGTGATGTTAATCCAGCAGATTTAAGTACAGCACCAAAATTAGATATTTTAGTAAAAGTTACAGGTGTAGCAGATACTCCAACTTATGATAATCCTGTAGATAGTGTTACAGATGATACATATAATGCAGTAGTGACAGAAGATACAAGTTCTATTTCTTTATATACATTATTTCCATCAGATACTCCAAACTTCTCATCTGTTGATATATCAACAGTAGGAGATGATTCAGAAACTCTTTTTGTAACTATTTCTGATTTACCTGCAGGTTTTGGTATTACGGGAACAGATGTTGTTAAAATAGGTGATAATTGGGTTGTAGAAGCGAGCAATTTTAATAGTATTAAATTAACAATTCCTTCAGACTATAGTGGAGAAGTAGAACTTAATTTAAAGCTTCAAACTATTGAAGATGATGGAGACAAATCATTAATTGAAATTATTCCTTTAAAAATACTAGTTACTCCAGAAGCTGAAAGTACAGTAAATATTCATGATTCACAAGAGGAAGATTCGGGAGATAATGTACTTGACTTTAGTTTTACTCGAGCAGATAGTGGTGAGAAACTTGAAAGTATTTGGATAAACACAGAATCAATTGATGCTGGTGTATCTCTTATAACAAATAATGCTACATTAACTCAAACTTCAGTTGGAAGTGCTCAATGGGTAGAATTAACTGTAACCAATGATATCGTAGAAACTGTTACAGCACAACTTGATAGTTCATGGGCTGATAAATCAGGAGCTTATAACTTTGATATTAGATATAGTGTTTCAGATACTGTAGCAGATGGTGGTGTAACTTATACTGATTACAGCACAACTACAAGTGGCAGTGATATCTATAATGAAACTTTTAGTGATCCAAGTGATTATATTACAAAAACATATACAGTTGGCGTAACTCCTATTACTGATGCTGCAATATCATCTATAAGTAATATAAACTCAGCTGATACAAGTAAAGCTTTAGTAAGTGGAGATGATACAGTTGGTTATGCTGTAACTGCCGCGAAAACAAATGTCATTATAAATGTACCATTTGAACTTGACTCAGTTTCTGATAAAGATGGCAGTGAGCAAATTACAACTATTACAGTTTCAGGAGTTCCTGAAGGTGTTAGTGTTGTTGGTGGGACTTATTTAGGAGATATACTTTCTGATACAGGGACTATCATAAACTCTGGTAAATGGAGTCTTCCTATAACAGATAATACTCTTGATTCAGATGGCACATCAAATACTATTGAATTTAACATTAATGGAGAAGCAGTTAATTTTAATGGCGAAACAACTACTGAAACAATATCTATAGGTGTATCACACCAAGATTCGCAAGATGAGGAACTAACTAATGTGAAGTCATTTACTTTAGTAATTGATGATAACTTTGATGGAACTGATGGAACAAATGATAATGTTACTGATGTTCAAATGGATATGGTATTAACACCAATCGCTGATGTTCAACTTACTGAAGATGTAGACTTTAATTTAGCACAATTAGTAACTGCAACTGACGGAACAACTACGGCAGATAGTAGCAACTATGCAATTCTAGTTTCTAATTTACCAAGTGGATATAGTGTATCAGGAACAACAGAAACTAAAAATGTAGATGGAACTACTTATTATGTGTTATATGGAGAAGGTAATGTATCTAATATAAATACATCTCTTGGAAATATAATAGTGAGTCCAAATGAAAATGAAAATACTTTAGAAATAGATAAAGTTGACTTAGACATTAAGGTAATAACATATACTAGTGAAACGAATCAAAATAGTTATCTAGTTGATGGAACTACTTTGGATGCTGAATTAGCACCAGTAAGTGATGAAACTACTATTGCTATATCAGGAAGTGATGTTGCAGAAAGTTCAAGTCCAACTTCTCAAACTATTACATTAGATTTAAGTAATGACGCAGATGGAAATAGTAGAACAATTATAAAGGGTGGAACAGTTTATGTTAAGTTTGCAGAAGACTATACTGATGACAGTACAGATACTGTAATTGGAACTATAACTTACAATGGTACAAATATTAATACTCTTACTCCTGACGGGGATGGATATTATGCAATTACAGGTATTACTGATTTAGATACTAATATATCATTTGTTTACACACCTCCAGAAAATCATTATGGAACTTTAGTAATAGACTCTAAAGTGACAACACAAGAGGATGTGAATGGTGCAACAGATCAAAATGGAGACATTTATGAAACTTCTGAAGTTGAATCTCCAATAGCAAGTAAAACTATAACAATTACTCCAGTAAATGATGGTATTACTCCATTTACACCAATAATGTCTGGAAATGAAGATGAGATAGTGTTATTAGATTTTGGAGAAGGACATTTAATTGATATAACAGAGGATATAATTAGTGCGAAACTTACAGGTATTCCTTTTGGATATGAAGTTACTAATAATGGAATAGCAGTAACTGGAACTATAATAGGTCAAGAAAACGGCGAATATATTTATGAATACAACTTTAATGTTTCAAGTGTTGCCGAACTTGAGAAAATTGGAGTAAAAAAAATAGGAGTAGAAGACTTTAGTGGTGAAATTACTGGTGTTACATTAAGTGTAACAAGTGGTGAACCAGGAAATGAAACTGCACAAACTTCTGATTCTTTCAATATTACATTTAATGCAGTTGCAGATGATTTAATCTCTTTTAGTCCAACAGATGCAATTGGTGATGAGTATGTAAATAGTGAGTCAGCATGGACTCAAATTAATCTTAATATTAATGTTCAAGATACAGATGGTAGTGAAACTATTTCTGTGACATTTGATGGACTTCCAGAAGATAGTTCGTTTAGTTTAGATGGAGGGACTACACCAATAGCTAGTAGCTATGATGACACTACAGGGATATACACTATTTCAGGTATAGATTATGAAAAAGTCAATGACCTATCTGTCTTAACTCCAACAGGATATAAAGGTGGTACCATAACAACAACTGCTTGGACAGTTGACGGTTCTAGTACAAGTGCCGTTCAAACAACAAATACATTTGATATAATACTTGAATCAAAAGCAAGTGGTGTTACTAGTTTTACAAGTAGCATTGATAATCAAATTGATACTAGTAAAAACAATATAATAAGTAGTTCATATACTATTGCTCTTTATGTAACAAGTTTAGATTTATTAGACAAAGATGGTAGTGAATCTTTATATCTAAAAGTAAGTGGCTTAGGTGATTCTTTTGATCTTGATGTTTCAAGTATCGCAGGAGTTTCAGCTACACAAAATACTGATGGTGATTGGATAATTAATATTGGAAATGCAAGTGATAGTACTTATGAAGATGCTTTAACAGCACTTGCAAATGGAGATATAAAATTAATCTCAACTACTACAGATGGAAGTGTTGAAAATATTGATATTAGTGCATATTCACAACTAGAAAAAAATTCAGATGAAAAATCTGATGAAGTAACAGTTAATGATGTAGCCTTAAATGTAACAGTTGATACAGGCACTATAGATGGAACAACTGGTGATGATAATATTATAGGAAGTGATAATGCTGATACAATTAATGCAGGTGCAGGAAATGATACGATAAATGCGGGTGAAGGTGATGACACTATTTATGGAGAAAGTGGAGATGATATCATAAATGGTGAAGCAGGAAACGATACTATTGATGGTGGAATTGGTACTGATACTATAAGTGGTGGTGAAGGTGATGATATTATTGATGGTGGTTCAGAAAATGATATAATTAATGCAGATGCAGGAAATGATACTATTATTACAGATGGTTTAGATACTATAAATGGTGGAACTGGATATGATATCATACAATTAGAAGCAAGTGCTAGTTTTGATTTCTCAAAACTTGACAATATTGAAGAACTTGATTTAACAAATGGTACGCATAATATTAGTTTATCATTACAAGATGTTATTAATATGACAGATGAAAATAATGACCTTAAAATTACAGGTAATAGTACGGATTCTGTTTTATTTGAAGATGGAGCAGATAATAATAAATGGTCTACAACATCAACAGTTACTGAAGATGAAACAACATTTGATGTATATACAAATACTGATAATGCAAGTGTTCAAGTAAAAGTTGAACAAATAATCACAGATGGTATAACTAATTAGTTAAAAAAAGTGCAAGGAGATGAAATTTATTTGTCTCTTTGCCTATTTTGATACAATTTACTTATGAAAATATTTATAATCATTTTATTACTAATTTTTACTAGCTACTCAGCTGATTTTGCAAGTTCTTCTCTTATAAAAAAAGTGGAAAAGAAATATAATAGATTTGCAAAAAATAGATTTGTGGCACTAAATAGGTTATTAAAAAGATTACAAAAAAGTAGTACAAAGAAAAAACTTGAAAGAGTTAATGAGTTTTTTAATTTTGTAAAATATAAAAGTGATAAAGAAGTCTATGGTATTAGTGATTATTGGGCTTCTCCTTCTGAATTTTTAGCTCGAGATAAAGGGGATTGTGAAGATTATGTAATTGCTAAATATTTTGCATTAAAGAATCTTGGTATTCCTACTTCAAAAATGTTTTTAACTTATGTACGAGTTGCTGGATTAAAAGATGCTCATATGGTCTTGTCTTATTTTGAAACTCCAAATTCAGAACCATTAATCCTAGATAGCATTAGACGTATAATATTCCCTGCATCAAAAAGAACTGATTTAACACCAGTTTATAACTTCAATCCAAATATCTTAAGAAATGGAAAAAGAACATCAGCACATAAAAAATGGGATGTGTTATTAAGAAAAATCAAAAGGAACAAAATATGAGTTTATTTAAACAAGTTTCAATTGTAATATTATTTATTTTTACAATATTATTTATATTAATTACTGTAGTTTCATTCAAAATTATAAAAGACTCTAGTGAAAAATCTTTATATGAAAATGTACAAAATAGTGCAACAAGTGTAAGCTTATCAATTACAAATGCAGGTTCTGATATATCTTCAATAAAAACTGTTATAAATGCTAGTTTTGATAATGGTAATTATGAAAAAATCATTTTTAAAGATAATGAAGAAGTAAGTATTTATGAAGTATCAAAAGATATATCAGAAGAAAAAAATGATATTCCTTTGTGGTTTATAAATCTTATAGATATTGGCGAAATATCTGCAAAATCAACTATTTCAAATGGTTGGAATGTTTTAGGAACAATTGAAATTTTTAATGATAGAACAATATTTTATCATCAAACATATTCAATTTTTAAAAATCTTATTTTTTCATTATTAATAAGTTTTGCAATTTTGACAGTAATACTGTTCTTCTTATTTGCTTATATTCTAAAACCTCTAAAAACTATTAAAAAGCAAGCTCTAGCTGTTATGAGAAATGAGTTTATTATAGAAAAAGATTTACCTTTTACTTCTGAATTTAAATCTGTAACATTAAGTATAAATAGTATGATAAGTAAAATTGAAAAAATGTTTGAAAATACAAATAATGTTTTAAAATTAAATAAAAAACTATTATATTTTGATGAAGTAAGTAAGTTACATAATAGAAAATATTTTATATTAAAAGCAAATGAGTTTTTAGATAAAGACAATTCAAATAATCAAGGTTTTATTAGTATAGTTTCTTTAAAAATAGATGAATTAAACAAAAAATTTGGTTATGAAAAAACAAATACTATTTTAGTAAATTTATCAAATTTAATGAAAGAAGAGTTTGGTGGTGGCTCAAATTTAATTGCAAGAATGAATGGTTCAGAATTTGTTTTAGTAATTCCTAACATAGATGAATCAAAAATGAAAAAATCTATATCAAATTTTATAAAAAATATAAATGATAATTTAGAAATATCATTTGATGATATATTTGTTGGTTTATTCAAATATGAAGAAGAACAAAGTGTAAAAACACTTTTAACTAAAATGGATTATGTTATTTCTCAAGCAAAAACATTTCCTGATAAAGATTATTTCTTTATAGAAGATATTGATAAGTGTTTAACAAAAGAAGAATGGATAAAAATAATTAATATATCATTAGAAAAAAATTATTTCAAACTCCTTTATCGTGATGTAATAGATATAAATTTAAAAGATATCTTACATAAAACTATAAGTTTTGAATTAAATTATGAGGATAATAATTTTTCATATAAAGGCTTGATTCCTGCTATTTTGGCACAAGGTCGATTAAGTGAAGTTTATTTACATATTATAGAAAAAATATTAAAAAATAATGAAACAAATAGTAAAATCACAATCCAATTACCCATAGTATTTATAATAGATTTTAATAATTATTCAAAATTAAAAGTCTTATTTGAAAAGTATCAAAACATAAATAATCAAAATATCATATTTGAAATAGAAGAAGAATCATTTAATCAAAATCTTAATAACACAATTATGTACATTAATTTGTTTGAAGAGTTTAATTTCAGATTTGCTATATTCAATTTTATTGCAAATAGCAATGATTACTCTTATTTAAAAGAGTTAAAACCTTTATATGTTAAAGCTTCAAAATATTTCTTATTAGAATCAACACAAAGTTTAAATATGTTAAAAATTTTAACACAGTCTTTAGATATAAAATTAATAGCAACTTCTGTGAATAAAGAATCAGATATTAAAATATTATCAAATATTGGGATCAATGCAGTTTGTGGACCAGTTATGGAAAAAATAAAAAAATAAAATTAATATGCATAGGTCTTTGGCTTTTACTTATTATAAAGCCATTGACTTTTAAATAATATCACTTATGATATAATACGCAAAATCACGCTTTTCATAGATAGGAATATATATAATGTCAAACCAAAATAATCAAATATTAAAAAATACAAATGCACAAATTTTAGATGAGTTTAATGCTTCAATTATGTTCGATAAAGAACTTTATTCACAAGATATAAAAGGTTCAATAGCTCACTCTCAAATGTTATGCGAACAAGGTATCTTAACAAAAGAAGAACAAGAACTTATAGAATCAGGTTTATTACAAGTAAAAGAAGAAATAGAATCTGGAAAATTTGAATTTTCACTAGCATATGAAGATATTCATATGGCAGTTGAAAATAGACTAACTGAAATAGTAGGAGAACCTGGAAAAAGACTTCATACAGCAAGAAGTAGAAATGACCAAGTAGCACTAGATTTTAGACTTTATGTTCAAGAAAAATCACTTTCTATAAAAGAACAATTAAAACAAATAGTTGAAACATTTGTAAATGTTGCTTCAAAACATACTGATACTTTAATCCCAGGAATGACTCATTTACAACACGCACAACCTCTTAATTTTGGTTATCACTTACTAGCTTATGCAAATATGTTTAAAAGAGATTTTGAGCGATTTGAAAGCTCTTATGAAAGAAATAATTATTCACCTCTAGGAAGTGCTGCACTTGCTGGAACTCCACATAATATTAATAGACAAAGTACATCAGATAAATTAGGGTTTAGTGCACCTACATCTCATGCTATGGATAGTGTATCTGATAGAGATTTTGCTTTAGAAATTTTATTTAATATCTCAACTTCAATGATGCATATATCTAGAATTTCAGAAGAGCTTGTAACTTGGTCTTCTTACGAATTTCAATTTGTTAGAATGAGTGATGAGTATGCTACAACTTCATCAATTATGCCACAAAAGAAAAACCCTGATGTTCCTGAATTACTTCGAGGTAAAACAGGTCGAGTTTATGGAAACTTGATTTCATTATTCACTGTTATGAAAGGTTTACCACTAGCATATAATAAAGATACACAAGAAGATAAAGAGGGTGTTTTTGATTCAGTAAAAACTATTGAAATTTCATTAAAGATTTTAAATGAAGTAATTAAAACAATGATTGTAAATGTAGATAAAATGGAATTTGCTTGTAAAATTGGACACTTAAGTGCTACTGATTTAGCAGATTTTTTAGTTCAAAAACAAAATATGCCTTTTAGAACTGCTTATTATATTACAAAAGATGTAGTAGAAAAAGCAAATAGTTTAAATAAAGATATTTCAGAACTTAGTGTTGAAGAAATTAGACAATCAAATGATGAAATTAAAGATATTGATGAAGAAATTGTTATGTATTTAGATTTAAGAAATTCAATGAATGCAAGAACATCAAAAGGTGGAACATCAACAGAACAAACAAAAGTTCAAATAGAAGAGTTCAAAACTTGGTTAGATCAAAACTAAACTAGAAGAATTTCTTCTAGTTTAGTTTTTTATGCTAAGAATTTTTTTGTTAATTTAAACAATGCAGGAATATCTGTTTTCCCTACAAATCCATCAACACCAATTTGATTCATTTTTCCCTTAACTGCATCTGTTGTCATTGATGAGTTTACAATAACTGGGATATTTGCATATTTTGAATTTGTTTTAATAAATGATGCAACTTGATACCCATCAGTTCCAGGCATTTCAATATCAGTAAGTATCATTCCTATGGAATCTGGATTAATTTCTTCTAATCTTTTTAAAAGAAGTGTTCCATTTGTATATATTTCAAATCTAACACCTGTTTTTTTAAAAAAACTATTCAGAACTTCTCTAGCAACTCCTGAATCTTCTGCTGCTAATATAATTTTACTTGAATCAAGAGTACTTTCTACATATTTTTGTACATCTTTTTCTCCATCATCAGTCCAACCAATATCTCTTAATAATTGTTCTGCATTAAATACTGTACAAAGTTCGTCTTTGTCATGAGCTTTAATATAAGTTGTATATGTTATTTTTGAATTAGTCTCTTCTGTATGTCTTAATTCATCAGTCGTTTTTTCAACAATATCTAACATATCTTTTATTAAGAAACCAATTTTTTTATGATTAAATTCACAAAAGATGATTAATTTATATTCATGAACATCTAATGCTTTATGTCCTAACCAAGCATCTAGATTTATTAATGTAACAGGTTCTCCTCTAATAGTTGCAATTCCTGCAATTATATCAGAGTCTGTAGGAGTATCATTTATAGCTACTTCTTCTGTAATTATAAAAGCTTTTACCTTTGCTATATTAATTGCGTAAATATTATTGTGACCAGTGTAAAATACTGCTAATTGCTGAACATTTCTCAAATGTGCTTGTGTCATTTGTTCAACACTACCACTAATTCCGCTCATATTAATCCTTTTGTAGTCTATGACATTTATTATATATGTTTTATTCTTTAACTAACTTTAAGTTATTTTTTAAGTTTATTTACAATTTTTTGTATAGTTACAGATGCCATCATTAAACCAAAAGAACCCGTAACTCCCTCAAAACTTCCTTTTTCAATACACATTGGATTTTCAGATGAAAAAATTACTTTAAACTTTTTCTTAAAACCTTTTTGCTTTAATTCAGTTCTTATTTTTCTTATAAATGGATCATTATAAGTATCCCAAATTGATTTATATTCAATCTTACTAGGATCTATTCTTTTTGCTCCGCCACTTGTTGTAATAATTTTTTTATAATGTCTTTGAATCAAATGAACTTTTGGTTTTATATCATCAATTGCATCTAAAATATAATCATAAGAAGAAAAATCAAAGTCATCAATCCATTCAGGTGTGATTTTTTCATTAATTGCAATTACTTCTGGGTATCTTTCTTTCATTACATCAACTTTAACTCTTCCAATATTCCCAACACTTCCTAATTGTCTATTCATATTTGAATCTTCATAGGTATCAAAATCTACAATTGTGATATCTGTAATTCCTGTATTATAAAGTGCATCTAGTGCAAAACTTCCAACTCCACCTACACCTAATAAAATTAGTTTTGTATTTTGGAATTTATTAAAAGTTTCATCACCAAATAGCTTTTTTGTTCTATCATATTTCATATAAACTACTCTTTTAAAAATTTTCGCTATTATAACATAAATTAAAGATAGGAGATATTGATGGATAAAGAACCCATGACAAATATCGGATACGAAAAAATTACAGGCGAATTAGAGTTTCTAAAAAAGAAAGAGAGACCAGAAACTGTAATTGCATTAGAAGAAGCTAGACAACTAGGTGACTTAAAAGAGAATGCAGAGTATCATTCGGCAAAAGAGAAATTAGCATTAATAGATATACAAATGGCAGAAATTGGTGCAATAATTTCTAAAGCTGTAATCATAGATCCAACAACTCTTCCTCATACAAAAGTAAGTTTTGGTTCAACTATTGAATTGGTTGATGTAGATACAGATGAAGAATTCAAATATGCAATTGTTGGTGGAGTTGAATCAAATGCTGATAATGGATTAATCTCATTTAACTCACCTTTAGCAAAACAACTTTTAGGAAAAGAAGAGGGCGACGAAATTAAAGCTACACTTCCAGGAGGAATTAAAACTTTTGAAATACTAAGTGTAGGATATAAGGAGTTAAAAATATAATGAATGTAGCAATTATAGGAGCTAGTGGATACACTGGTTTAGAATTAATTAAAATATTATTAACACATCCAAAATTTAATATTACTTATATTGCAAATACAACAGGTGATATTAATGTAGAAGATTTACATCCTTGTTTAAAAGGTGTATTAAATATTAAAGTAGAAAAAGCAAGTGCTAGTGATGTTGCTGCTAAGGCTGATTTAGCTTTTTTAGCACTTCCTCATAAAGCATCTATGTCTTTTGCAAAAGAGTTATTAGCTTTAGACATAAAAGTTGTAGATTTATCAGCTGATTATAGACTTGAGCTTGATACTTATGAAGAACATTATTGTGCTCATGAAGATAAGGAAAATATTCCTAATTCTGTTTATGGATTACCTGAATATTATAAAAATGAAATAAAAAATACTAATTTAGTTGCAAACCCTGGATGTTATCCAACTGCTTCATTATTAGGATTATTACCTTTTATTGATTATATAGAAGAAGGAAGTCAAATTTTTATTGATGCAAAATCTGGAATAAGTGGAGCTGGAAAAAAATTAACAGAACTAGCACATTTTGCTAATTTAAATGAAAATATGATGGCTTATAATCCTTTTAAACATAGACATATGCCTGAAATTGAAGAGAAAATTAAATTAGTAAAAAATAAAGAGTTTCAAATTAATTTTGTTCCTCAACTAATTCCTGTTACAAGAGGTATGTTAATTTCTATTTATGCAACACTAAAAGAAGAAGTGAATGTTGAAGAAATTTTAGAAGAAAGATATAAAAATAATGAATTCGTAAGAGTTAGAAAAAGTGCAGTTGATATTAAATCAACAGCAGGTACAAATTTTTGTGATGTTTTTGTAGCTAGAAATAAAAAAGCGTTATTTATAAATTCTTCAATTGATAACTTATTAAGAGGAGCTTCATCTCAAGCTGTTGTAAATGCAAATATTATGTGTGGCTTTGAAGATAATGAAGGAATTCCAAAAATAGCCTATGTTCCTTAATCTAGAAGATAATGCAATTTTTGTAGCAGATTCTCATTTTAACTTAAAAAATAGAGAATTTTTAATCTTTTTAGAGCAGCTAGACTCTAAAAAGATTGAAACACATCAACTCATCTTAATGGGTGATAACTTTGACTTTTTATCAGGTGAAAGTAAATACTTTATAAAACAAAACAAAATCCTAATTGATATTCTAAATAAATTATCTTTAAGCATACAAATAGTTTATTTAGAAGGGAATCATGATTATAATCTACAAAAACTATTTCCAAATATAAAAGTTTATAAAAGAGAAGAACAACCCTTGATTGGAAAATATAAAGATAAAACAATTGCATTATCACATGGTGATAATTTTATTAATTGGCAATATGATTTATATTGTTTTATTATAAGAAATCCAATTTTATTAAAATTTTTAAATATGATTGATTTTGGAAACTTTATTTCAAAAAAAATTGATTCATCTCTTTTAGAAAAGAATATTTGTCATGAAATGAAAAACTTTAAAACTTTAGTTGAAAAAAGAATGAAAAACTATAAAAGCGATATTGTAATTGAAGGTCATTATCACCAAGGTTCAATACATAATTTTAAAGATAAAATATATGTAAATATCCCTTCTCTTTGTTGCGATAAAACATATATCAAACTTAAAAATCACGAATTTTCAAAAATAAAAATATAATTTTAAAAGGTAAGATTAATGGCATCAGGAATGTTCGCATTATTAGATGATATTGCTGTATTAGCAGATGATATTGCATTAAGTACAAAAGTAGCTACACAAAAAACAGCTGCAATATTGGGTGATGATTTAGCTGTTAATGCTGAAAAAGCAACTGGCTTTAAACAGGAGCGAGAATTAAAAGTAATTTGGGAAATAACAAAAGGTTCTTTAAAAAATAAAGCTATTATTTTACCTATTGCTTTTGTATTAAGTGCATTTGCTCCTTGGTTAATTTCTATTATTTTAGTTTTTGGTGGATTATATCTTTTATATGAAGGTGCTGAAAAAATCGAAGAATATTTTTTAAAAGATAAAGATGAAAAAAATGAAAAGATTTTAAAAAATTCTACAGTTGAAAATATTGTTGATATTGAAAAAGCAAAAATAAAATCTGCAGTTTTTACAGATTTTATTCTTTCAATTGAAATCATAATATTAGCACTTACAACAGTTTTAGATAAACCTTTGATTACGCAGATTATATCAACAACAGTTGTTGCCATTGTTGCAACTATTGGAGTTTATGGAATTGTAGCTTTAATTGTTAGAATTGATAATTTAGGTTTTTGGTTTATTAAAAAAGAGAAAATAAGAATAGGAAACTTTTTTATTGCACTAATGCCAAGACTTATAAATGTATTATCTATTGTTGGAACTATTGCAATGATACTTGTAGGTGGTGGAATATTAGCTCATAATATTGATTTTATCCATCATATTTTTATTGAATCAATTCCATTTATTGTTAATGAATTAATCCTTGGAGTTGTTGTTGGTTTTATTGTCTTATTTGTTGTTCATAAGAGTAAAAGTTTAATAAAAAACACATATTATTAAATAATAATATTTTTTATGCTTTTAATTTGACTTTTTGTATTATTTATTAGTATAATCATCTTACGAGTTATTTTATAGATAATTCTAGGCTGAAATAAGTAAATTAAGGCATCTAAAACAAATTTAAATATTATTAAAAGGATTAAATATGAAATTAGTAAAATTAGGATTAGCATCACTTTTAGCAGCAGGTGCATTATACGCAGGTACATACAAGGTTGATACAAGTCATTCAAATCTTGGATTTAAAGTTAAGCATTTAATGATCTCTAGTGTTAGAGGTAACTTTAATGACTTTTCTGGTTCATTTGAATATGATGAAAAAACAAAAACGATTAAAGCACTTAGTGGTGAAGCACAAGTAAGTTCAATTAATACAGAAAATGAAAAAAGAGATGGACATTTAAAATCAGCAGATTTTTTTGATGCAAAAAAATATCCTACATTAACATTTAAATTAACTAAAATTGATGGTGATGATGCTTATGGTGTATTAACAATGAAAGGTGTTTCAAAAGATATCAAATTAGATTTTGAAAACAATGGAGAAATCACAGATCCATGGGGAAATAAAAGAGTTGGTTTAGAATTAGAAGGAAAAATAAATAGAAAAGACTTCGGACTTAATTGGAATAAAGCCTTAGAAGCAGGTGGAGTTGTTGTTGGTGAAGAAGTTAAGCTGACTATTGAATTAGAAGGTATCTTAGCTAAATAGTTTTACACAAACAAAATATGAAATATCAAGTTTATTACCAAAAGGTAATAAGCTTGATTTCTCTTAAAATTTCTACTCATAAATTTCATATATAAAACTCATCATAATAAAATCTTAGATACAATTACAATAAAATTTACAAAAAATATCTAAGGATAAATTATCGCAAAGTTTGAAGTAATAAGTGATTATAAGCCAGCAGGTGATCAACCAGAAGCTATAAAAGCATTAAGTGATTCAATAGATGCAGGGAATCAATATAATACTCTTTTAGGTGTTACAGGTTCAGGTAAGACTTATACTATGGCAAAGGTAATTGAAAAGACTCAAAAACCAACGCTAATAATGACTCATAATAAAACTCTTGCAGCTCAATTATATTCAGAGTTTAAGCAATTCTTTCCAAATAATCATGTTGAATATTTCATTTCATACTATGATTATTATCAACCTGAAGCATATATTCCACGATCTGATTTATTTATTGAAAAAGATTCTTCTATAAATGAAGAACTTGAAAGACTAAGACTTAGTACAACAGCATCGCTACTTTCTTTTGATGATGTAATTGTAATAGCATCGGTTTCAGCAAACTATGGTTTAGGAAATCCTGAAGAGTATCAAGCGATGGTTCAAAGATTGGATGTAGGATTTGAATATTCTCAACGTGAGTTATTATTAAAACTTGTAGAAATGGGATATAAAAGAAATGATAAGTTTTTTGATAGATCAGATTTTAGGGTAAATGGCGATGTAATTGATATTTATCCAGCATATTATGAAGATGAATTTATTAGAGTTGAGTTTTTTGGTGATGAAGTTGAATCAATCACAAAACACGAATATATGACTAATAATAAAACACAAGACTTAAAAGAAGTGATAATCTACTCAGTAAATCCATTTGTTGTATCAAATGATAAGCTTTCTGTTGCAGTAAAAGAAATAGAAGAAGAGCTAGATATTAGATTAAAGAACTTAAAAGAAAATGATAAATTAGTTGAATATCAAAGACTAAAACAAAGAGTAGAATTTGATTTAGAAATGATTGAAGGTACAGGAATGTGTAAGGGAATTGAAAACTATGCACGACATTTAACTGGTCAAAAACCAGGTGAAACACCATACTCTTTGATGAACTACTTTGAACAAATAGGCAAAGACTTTTTATTAATTGTAGATGAATCACATGTTTCTCTTCCTCAATTTCGTGGAATGCACGCAGCTGATAGGTCAAGAAAAGAAGTATTAGTTGATTATGGATTTAGACTTCCAAGTGCTTTGGATAATAGACCTTTAAAGTTTGATGAGTTTATTAAAAAAGCTCCTAGTTTTCTTTTTGTAAGTGCAACGCCAAATGAATTGGAATTAAATTTAAGCTCCGTAGTTGCAGAGCAAGTAATAAGACCAACAGGACTAATTGAACCAAAAATTGATATTATGGATTCAGAATTTCAAGTTGAAAAATTATATGATGAAATAAAAAGAGTAGTAGAAAAAAATGAAAGAGTTTTAGTAACTGTTTTAACAAAAAAAATGGCAGAAGAATTAGCTTCATACTACAGTGATTTAGGAATAAAAGTTAAATATATGCATAGTGAGATAGATGCAATTCAAAGAAATCATATAATAAGACAATTAAGACTAGGGGAGTTTGATGTACTAATTGGTATTAACCTCCTTAGAGAAGGTTTAGATATACCAGAAGCTTCACTAATAGCTATTTTAGATGCAGATAAAGAAGGATTTTTACGTTCACGTACAGCTCTTATTCAAACAATGGGAAGAGGTGCAAGAAATGAAAATGGAAGAGTAATCCTTTTTGCAAAAAGAATAACAGACTCAATGCAATTTGCAATAGATGAAACAAATAGAAGAAGAGAAATACAAGAAGCACATAATAAAAAACATGGAATAACACCAAAATCAACAAAAAGAAAATTAGACGGAAGTTTAAAACTAGAAGAATACGATGAACTAGCATGGAAAAAAGAAAAAGTAGAAAAAATGCCAGCTGCTGAGCGAAAAAAAATATTAATAGAACTAAATAAACAAATGAAAAAAGCATCGCATGATTTAAACTTTGAAGAAGCAATAAGATTAAGAGATGAAATAGAAAAAATCAAAAAAATATAAAAGATATAAAATGAAAAAAGCAACAAAAAAAGAAATAGAAATATTAAAAGAAGCCTTTATAGGAAAATACTCAGATGCTGTTACAGAACTTGCTTATAAAAATGATTATGAGTTATTAATAGCTATTATTTTATCAGCACAATGTACAGATAAAAGGGTAAATATTATAACTCCTGCACTTTTTGAAAAGTATCCTACTGTTTATGAACTAGCTGATGCATCACTTGATGAGGTAAAAGAGTTATTAAAATCATGTTCATTTTTTAATAATAAATCAAAAAATATTATAAAAATGGCACAAAGTGTAATAGAAAATTATGATGGAGAAATTCCACATATTCAAAAAGAGTTGATGAAACTAGCAGGGGTAGGTAATAAAACTGCAAATGTTTTTATGATTGAGTTTGAGGGGGCTAATTTAATGGCTGTTGATACTCATGTATTTAGAGTTTCTCACAGACTTGGTTTAAGTGATGGAAAAACGGTTGAAATTACTGAGGCTGATTTGGTTAAAAAACTAAAAGGTCATGATTTACATATTTTTCATCAGGCAATGGTTTTATTTGGTAGATATATT
Organism: Poseidonibacter antarcticus; assembly: GCF_003667345.1. Taxonomy (NCBI): domain Bacteria; kingdom Pseudomonadati; phylum Campylobacterota; class Epsilonproteobacteria; order Campylobacterales; family Arcobacteraceae; genus Poseidonibacter; species Poseidonibacter antarcticus. The sequence goes on along the minus strand of NZ_RCWF01000015.1, from coordinate 20,429 downwards.
TGTAAAGCAGTTAAGCCTGACTGTGATAACTGTTTATTTCCTCATGTTTGTAAAACAAAGAAAAGTTTTAAGCCAGGTTGATTTTAAAATTATGGGTTTATAAAATAAAGTATTTTTAATACTTTATTTTACAGTGCTTATTTTAATCTACATTTTTCTGTATATTTTTTGAAAACATATTCATCTTCAATCTTTTGAACTTCTACATTTTTAGCTTCACAAACAAAATCTTTTCCATTTTTGTTGATAATATATAAAAAATCATAAACAGCTCTTGTGCTACTTAAATCTTCAATATTAACCTGTGTTAACGTTAGTTTTTGAATTTGTATATTTTTTTCTTGCATATAATTTGCTTTAAAAAGATTTGGGATTTTATCTTTTTGAACTTTATTATAATAAGTTATTGCTGCTAATATTATTGCGATTATTGCAAAAAAAGAAATAACATCTTTTTTTGTAAATGACTTTTTAATTTTAAGTATTAAATATATTAATACGGCGAGAATTATTAATGAAAATATAATTATTTGCATCCTTTTCCTTTATATAATTTATTTTTATAACCAGATTTTGATAGATACTTACCCATACTTGGTGTATTACTTATAAATTCATCTTCTTCTATAATTTGTTGTTTTAATACTTTCTTTGCTTGTAGTCTAGAATTTAAATTATTTGTATTTGTTGATAAATTTTTAATTAACCCTGGTTTTAAATTATTTAAAATTGTTAATACTGTTTCAATATTTCTATCTTCAACATCTAATATTATTTTACTCAATGTATATCCTTTTTTATTTATGTAATTATAGCTCATATTTATAAAAAAATAAAAAATAGCCAAAAGAATCATTGTAAAAACTTATAAGTTAACAAATAATTAACAGCTTTTTGTAATAATTACGCAAAATATTATTACAAGGAATTTTTATGAAAAAAATTGTCTCATTATCTTTATGTTGCGCTAGTATTATCTTGCATGCGTCAGAAACTAAAACTTTAGAAGCTATTAATGTAGTGGAAAAAGAGAATGCGCAAATAGTAAAAGATGTAAGTAATGAGCAAATCAAAAGTGCCGATTTAGCCGAAGCACTTACAAAAAACATCCCTTCTATATCAATTGTAAGAAGAAGTGGAATTGCAAATGATATTATTCTTAGAGGACAAAAGAAAGATAATATCAATATTATTCTTGATAATGCAAAAATTTATGGTGCGTGTCCAAATAGAATGGATCCTGTAACTTCTCATGTTTTAACAAATAATATTGAAAGTGTAAAAGTTATTGAAGGACCTTATGATGTTGAGAATTTTGGAACTTTAAGTGGTTTAGTACAAGTAAAAACTAAAGAACCAACAAAAGATATTCACGGTGAAGTAAATCTAAATGCGGGAAGCTTTGGATATAGAAAAGCTAGTGCAACAGTTAGTGGTGGAACAGATAGATTTAAATTACTTGTTTCTGCTTCAACAGAAGAGGGTGATCAATACGAAGATGGAAATGGAAATAACTTTTTAGAACAACAACTTGAAAAAGGTGTTATGTCAGGGAATCAATATTCAAGAGATGGGTTAGATGCCTTTGAGAAAAAAACAGTTTTAACAAAAGCAATATTTAATATCACAGATGATCAAGAAATAAAACTTTCATATACAGCAAATAGAAGTGATAATGTGTTATATCCAAATACTCCAATGGATGCTGACTATGATGATTCAGATATTTATACTATTGGATATACAGCAAGAAATTTAGGGACTTTTTCAAAAGAATTAAATCTTGATTATTACTATTCTCATGTTGATCATCCAATGAGTACAAAGTTAAGAAATGGTGGAAGTATGATGTATATGACTAATCATATGAAATCTTCAATTTGGGGAACTAAATTAAAAAATAGTTTTGAACTTGCTGATTCATTAGTAACTATAGGTTTAGATACAAGTGTAAGAAATTGGAGAGGTCAAAAGTATATGACTAATGTAATGTCTGGAATGCAAATGCCATCATTTGCTAGTTTAGATTCAACAGATACTACAAATAAAGCAATTTTTACAGAAGTAGCAAAATCATTTGGAAAACTAGATTTACAGTTTGGTGCTAGATATGATTATACTGATATTGATTCTGTAAATGCTTCTAAAACAGATAAAAAATATACATCATTAAATGCAAATGTTTTTGCAACATATAATGCAGATGAAAATACAAAATATTTTGCTGGTATTGGTAAATCTTCAAGAGTACCTGATGCTAGAGAGCTTTATATGGGGTCAACAAATAATAATTTAGATGATACACAAAATTATGAAGTAGATTTAGGATTTGATAAAACAATTGGTAATTTTAATATTAAATCAAAAGTATTTTATTCTGTGTTAAAAGATTATATTTATAATACTGGTACTTTTGAAAATATTGATGCAAAGATTTATGGTTTAGATATATCAGGACTTTATTTAATATCTGATAATTTCTCATTTGACTATGGTGTAGCTTATCAAAGAGGTAAAAAAGATGATTCTTCATTAGATAAAGATTTAGCTGAAATACCACCATTAAAAGCTAATTTGGCATTAAATTATGAACATAATAATGCTAAGTATACAGCTGAAGTTATAGCAGTTGATAGATGGGATACTTATGATAGCAGTGCAAAAGAACAAGAATTAGGTGGATATGCAGTTATGAATCTAAAATATAATAATCAATTACATAAAAATGTTGGTTTTACATTTGGTATTGATAATTTATTTGATAAAAATTATGCTTCAACTAATACATATCAAGATGTTACATATGTTGAAACAGGTGGAGATAGAGTATTATTAAACGATCCAGGAAGATATTTCTACGCAAACTTAAAATATAGCTTTTAAAAGCTATATTTTAATTAAAATATATTTATTTTTTATTCTTTTTATCATCTTCTTCACTATTAGAAAAGAACATCATTTTCTTGCCAAGAAGCATTAAAGCCACAACAATAAACATCATTAAATATATTTGCCAAGGCTCTCTCATAAATTATCCTTTTTAACTAAAATTAAACTCTACAGCTTCCCATTTTACTTAAGGCATTAATTTTTTCAACTCGACCTTCATGTCTTCCACCTTGAAAAGATGCATTGTCCCAAGCATCAACAATAGCTTCAACCATTCCAAATCCAGAAACTCGCTCACCTAGACAAATAACATTTGCATCATTATGTTCTCTTGCCATTTTTGCAGAATATTCATTGTGACAAAGTGCAGCTCTAATTCCATCAAATTTATTAGCAGACATACTCATACCAATTCCAGAACCACAGATTAAAATACCCTTACTCCCTTCATTTTCTAATACACTTTTACATACTTTTGCTGCAAAATCAGGATAATCAACTCTATCTTTTGTATATGGCCCTAAATCAATTACTTCATGACCTCTTTTTTCAAATAAATCTTTTACATAAGCTTTAATATCAATACCTGCGTGATCTGCTCCAATATAATATTTCATTTAATAGATTCCTTTTTCATGTTTAATTTCCATATCTTTTATATTTGTTTTTTCTTCTATTGTGCTAACTTGCTTTAATACTCTATCCCATCTAATTTCTTTGTTTTTATCCCATGAGAAATAAATAAACCAAGGAGTTCCAACTACAAATTTATAAGCTACAGTTCCCCAAAATCTTGAATCATTAGAATGGTCTCTATTATCACCCATCATAAATGTTTCATCTTCAGGAACAATTCTAGGCATCATATTAAATAATTCACTAGGATTTAAACCATTATCTACAACACTTGGATCATTATGAATACCAGGATGTGCTTTTCTATATGGATCTACAGCCCATAATTTATCAGCAAACTCTACAATACTATTTTTGGGATAATTAGCTTTTACATATTCATTACCTTCTTTTGGATGAAGTAATAAATGCTTGTCTTTTATTGCAACAATGTCACCACCTGTTGCTACTGCTCTTTTTACATAATGAATTGTTTCATTATTTGGATATCTAAATACAACGATATCTCCACGTTTAGGTCTATCACCTTCTAATAAATGACCATTATCATTAAAATCAGGAAGTATTTTAACTTCTAGCCATGGGATTCTAGGAATTGGCAAACCATAAGTGAATTTCTTTACAAAAAGCATATCACCTATTAATAATGTATTTTTCATACTTCCGCTAGGAATTACAAAGGCTTGTGCAATAAAAGACATGATAACAAGAACTATTACAATAGTTCCTGTCCATGTTGATGACCAGTTATAGAGCTTTTTTACCATCTATTTACTTTCTCTTTTATCTCTTAAAATTGCAGCTTTAACAGTATTTTTAAGAAGCATTGCAATTGTCATAGGTCCAACTCCACCTGGAACTGGAGTTATAAATGATGACTTTTCTTTACAATCTTCAAAATCAACATCTCCTGTTAATTTTCCTGTATCTAATCTATTAATACCTACATCAATTACAACTGCACCTTCTTTAATCATATCAGCTTTTAAAAGATGAGGAACACCAACTGCAATAATAATTATATCCGCTGCTAAAGTATGTGATTTTAAATCTTTTGTTCTTGAATTACATACAGTAACTGTCGCTTTTGCATTAATTAGAAGTGATGCCATTGGTTTACCAACAATATCTGAACTTCCAATTACACATACATTTTTACCGGATAATTGAATATTATATTCTTCACACATTCTCATAATACCAAAAGGTGTTGCTGGTAAAAATGAATCAAGGTTTGAAACCATTCTTCCTACATTATAAGGATGGAAACCATCAACATCTTTTGATGGGTCTATTGCTTCAAGTACAATAGTTGTATCAATATGTTTTGGCAATGGCAACTGAACTAAAATACCATCTAAAGATGGATTTTCATTCATTCTTTTAATTGTTTCAAGAAGCTCTGCTTGTGTAATAGTCTCTGGCATTTCATGTACAACAGAGTAAATGCCTGCATTTTTACAAGATTTTGCTTTACTAGCTACATACGTAGAACTTGCTGGATCATTTCCAACTAAAATTACAGCTAACCCTGGAGTTATGTGTTTTTCTTTTATAAGTTCTTCAACTTCAACTTTTACTTCGTCTTTAATTTTGTTTGATAATGCTTTTCCATCTAGTAATGTCATGGGATTGAACCTTCTATTAATATGTTTTATAAGTAGATGATAATAGCTAAAATACAATTACAAAAAGTTAAATTATAAATATATTAATAGCTTAATGAAGAATTTAGTATAACTTAAATATAATTGCGCCCTAAAATAAAAATATAAAAGGATCGTTATGTTAGAGGGTATCGTAAGAGATAGTATGACAAAACAAGCAACTAAAGCTTTAAGAAAAGATGGATATATTATTGCAAATATCTATGGAAAAGGTTTAGAAAATGTTTCAACTGCATTCAAAAAGAATGAGTTTATCAAATTTTTAAGAAATAAAGAATCATTAGCATTTGATGTTACTGTAGCTGGAAAGTCTTTTAAAGTAGTAGTACAAGAGTACCAAAAATGTCCATTAACTTCAGATTTATTACATGTTGATTTAATGGTTGCACAACCAGGTGTTATTGCAACTTATAAAGTTCCTGTTTCAATTACTGGTTTAGCAATTGGTATTAAAAACAAAGGTCTTTTAATGATTCATACTAAAAGAGTACCTGTTAAATGTTCAATTGAAAATTTACCAGAAAATATTGTTTTAGATGTAACTGACTTAGATGTAGGGCATAATATTTTAATTAGAGATTTATCTTTCTCTGACAATGTTAAATGTTTCTTAGATCCAAGAGTTCCAGTTGTTGGTATAATTAAAGCTAAGTAATTTAACTTTATGCATTTAATAATTGGTCTTGGAAATATTGGTGATAAATACCATCTAACAAGACATAATGTAGGATTTATGGTTATCGATGAGATGACCAAAAATCTTGCAACTTCAAATATAAACAAATCAAATTTTCAATCAACACTTTTAAAATCAGCTTATAACTTATTTTCAAAACCAACAACTTATATGAATAACTCAGGTGAGGCTGTTCATGCTATTATGGAGTATTATAAAATTCCTATTGAAGATATAATTGTAATTCATGATGATTTAGATTTACCATTTGGTACAGTTAAGTACAAATTAGGTGGAGGACATGGTGGACACAATGGTTTAAGATCTATTGATGCACATTGTGGTAAAGAGTATATTCGTGTTAGAATTGGAATCGGAAAACCTCAAATCAAAGGTGATGTTGCAAATTATGTATTAAGCAACTTCTCAAAAGAAGAATTGAATAAACTTCAAGATATAATAACTCATACTATTAAAGCGATTGAAGCACTTAAAACTGAAGAAATTGATCAAGTAAAATCTAAATTTACATTGAAATAAAATGAGCATATTAACAAAATATATTTTAAAGAAATATCTATTAAACTTTATTATTGTCCTAATCTCTTTGGAGCTATTTTTTGTAGGAATTGATTTCTTGCAAAATTTTAAGAAGCTACCAGATTCTGCCAACTTACAACTTTTATATGTATTATATAATGGTTTTTTTACTCTTACATTAGCCTTGCCCTTATCTATTGTTTTTGGATGGATTGTTACTTTAGTAATATTTATTAAAAATAATGAATTAGTTGCATTTAATGCTTTAGGAAGTAGAAGCAAAGATATTTATGCTCCTGTTGTAAAAATATCACTATTTTTAATAACATTATTAATTTTAATGCAAGCTACACCTCTTGCTTATTCTTATGAGCAAAAGAGAAAAATATTGCATAATGAATACTTTACAAGTACAAAAACAGATATTTTTTTAAAATATAATAATAACTATGTATATTTTAAAAAGCTTTATCCCTTAGAAAAAAAAGCAGAGGGTATATATATTTACAAAATTGAAAATAGTGATATTATTCAATCAATTGTTGCTAAAAATGCATACTTTCAAAATAATAAATGGTATGTTGTTGATGCAAAAGTTATGAACAAACCATCTAATCTGAAATTAGATACTGCAAAACTAGAAATTAAATATGAAAAATTTTTAAATACACTTGAAGGATTTAAACCAAAAATTCTTGATAATGTTTATGAAGCAAAATCAAATTTTTCAATATTAGATGCAGTTTCAGCTTTGATTTTATTAACTAATCAAGAGATTAATACAGATAAAATTAGAGGTGCATTATATAATCAAGTAATAGTTTCTTTTTTTGTAATACCAATACTTTTACTTATTTTTGCATATGCATCATTAAATAGTAGGTTTTTTAATATAGGGAAATTTACTTCAATATCAATTTTTGGAACGCTTATCATTTGGGGAATATTTTTTATGCTCTTTAAATTTACTAACGGGGGAATTTTAATCCCTGAGATATCTATTTTAGTACCTTTTATTCTATGGATAGTTGGTTCTTTAGTATTTTATAAAAAGAAAATTAATTCTTAAAAGGTAAACGATTTATGAAATCACATATAAAAGCGTACGGTGTTGTTCCTTACTTAGTTACACAAAATGATATAAAAATATTATTATGTAAATCAGTTAAAAGTAAGGACAAATGGGGCTGTTTAAAAGGTCTTAAAGAAAAAGATGAAAATGCTTATGAATGTGCGCAAAGAGAGTTATTTGAAGAGAGTAGTATTAAAGTCGAGATTGGGATTTTTGAAGATTACTTTGAACAAATTAATCTAGAAAAAGACATTGGTGTATGGCTAGTTAATGCTTCAAATATTGAAGGTTTAGAATCAATGTTTGTTAACGAAAAATTAAAAAACAATTATTTATCATGGGAAAATTCTAAGGTTAAATTCTTTTCAATATATGACCTACCTGATATTAGAAGTAAACAAATAATTCTAGTAGAAGAGATTACTAAATCTTTAAAAAATAGTAAACTTTCTTCTTAATCAAATCTTGCTTTAAATTCAAAATAAGCATCAATTCCATTAGCCATACCTCTTGCTAATAGTTTTTGATAAGAACTCGTATATAATCTTCTACTTTCAATTGGATGGGAAATATAACCAACTTCAACTAAAATTGATGCTTGTGGTGCATCTAGTAGTACCCAAAATGGTCCAGGTCTAGAACCCTTATCTTTTACTTTATGTTTAGTTCTAACTTCTGCTAACATCTCTCTTTGTACATCAATAGATAATAATCTTGAATATCTAAGTTTTGGACTATTTAAAGATGAAAGAAATGCTTCAGTATTAGAATTACTCATTTTTCTTATATCTGATCGGTTTTCTTTAGCTGCAACTCTTTTTGCTCTTGCTGTTTTAGCAGGACTTAAATAATAAGTTTCTATTCCACTTACTTTAGCTGCATCTTTTTTAGGAACTGAGTTTGCATGAATAGAAATAAATACATCAGCATTCTTTTTTAATGCTAAATCTGTTCTTTTCCCAACTTTTATAAAAGTATCAGTACTTCTAGTTAAATATACTTTATGTCCACGTTGTTTTAAAATAGAATATAGATATTTTGCAATTTTTAAAGTAACCACTTTCTCATATCTTTTATTTGGTCCAACAGCTCCTGGGTCATTAGCTCCATGCCCTGCATCTATTACAATAGTTTTACTTTTGAAATTTGAATATGGTAATGTTGAAGTTGTAACTTTTTTACTATTCTTTGAAATACCAGAAATTTTTATAGTTAATTTTCTTTTATTTAAAATATAATAAACTTTTAAATCTTTTCTATTTGAAATTCTAATTCTTGTTGTATTTTTATCTTTTGAAGAAACTGTAATTTTTTTAATTCCATCAATAGATAATTTAATAGGTTTTGTATATTTAAACTTTCCCTTTAAATCAAAAACATCATCATAGTTTCCATTATTTTTATATGTTGAATAAGACAAATCTTTTTTTGTAAAATTTTTATTAAATTCTATTACTATAGAATTATCTTTTGTATTTATTGTTCTTATTTTATTATTTTTATCTATATAATTATTTGAATTTTTATTAGTTACTGTTTTTTTTGCTATTACTTTTCTTTTATTATTTAAATTACGTATATTTATTATTAATTGTTTTTCTTTTATTGTGTAGGATGTATTTAAATTTTTTTCATTTGCTAATACTATTCTTAATACTTTAGGTTTAAATTGACCTATTGTAATCTTCTTAATATTATTGATTTTTAATACAGTAGGTTGAGCATCTTTAAAATTACCTTTTATATCAAAAACATCTTTGTGTAAATTATCACGTTTAAGCTCGAAAAATTTAATATAATTTTTTGATATTTTAGTATTAAAATTAACAATGATTGAATCATCTTGAGTGTATACAGATTTTATTGAGTATTTATAATTTATTGTATTAGTCTGTTTTTTAGAGCTATTTTTTGAAGTTTTATGATTTCTTTTTTCTAGGACTTCTAATTTCTTTATATCAGGACGAGTGTCTTTGTTTAACTTTTCACCTATTTCAATTAGTTTTTTTAGTTCATGAATTTTTGCAGAATTATCTTTTCTTAAAATTGCTTTTAAATAATTCATTTTAGCTGTACGATATTCTTCTTTTAAATCTACAGCAGCAAGTACTGAGATCGAAAAGATTGAATATGTAATAATAAGAATTAAAAATTTATTAAAAATTTTTATTCTCCCTTAGTTAATTTTCCCATTAACTCTTTTACAGAAATGATTTTTTGAATTCTATAACCATTAGATCCTGTAAAAAATAATCCAGTATCAACATCACCTTGATAAGCAGCACCTAATCTATCTGCAATACAGTATCCAACAATTTTAGCTTCAGTTCCTCTATTACAAGGAGAAACACAATTTGAAATACATTGAACTTTTGGCGCTGTTTTATTTTCCATAGAAAATTGTAAGTTTGTTCTAACACCACGTGCTGGTAAACCTACTGGTGATTTCATTAATGTAATATCTTCTTTTTTAGCATCTAATAATACACCTTTGAATTTTGCATCAGCATCACATTCATATGTTCCAATGAATCTTGTTGCCATTTGTACACCTTCACAACCCATATCAAGGAATTTATCAATATCTTTTTTATCCCAAACCCCACCTGCAGCAATAATAGGAATATCTCCCCAATTTTTTGCTTCTTCTATAACAGGACCTACAATATTTTCTAATTGATACTCTTCTTGCATACATTGATCATATGTAAAACCTTGGTGTCCACCACTTAATGGTCCCTCAACAATTACAGCATCAGGAATTTTATTATATCTTTTCCATTTTTTACAAATAAGTTTTAAAGCTCTTGCACTTGATACAATTGGTATTAATGCAACATCTGGAAATTCTTTTGTAAATTCAGGCATATTTGTAGGCAGTCCTGCACCTGTGATAATCATATTAAAACCAGCTTCACACGCATCACGTACAACTCTACCATAATCATTTATAGCATATAAAACATTACACGCTAATGGTGCATCTCCACAAATTTTTCTAGCATTATTTATTATCTCAGTTAATGCATCTTTACTATAGAAGTTTGCTACATCTTTAGGTTTATCTTTTTTTCTAACAATATGTACTTTTTCTGTTATATTTTTATAATAACCAGTACCAACGCTTGAAATTACTCCAAGTCCACCTTCTAAACTAACATTACCAGCTAATTGATCCCAGCTAATTCCTACACCCATTCCACCTTGGATGATAGGGTGCTTTATCTCATATTTTCCTATTCTCAAATTTAGCCCTTTTATTTTATAATTATTCTAGCGAAATTCTTTTTACCTTTTTGTAAAATGTATTCACCAATTTGTAAATTTAATTTATCATCAGATATTTTTTCTTGGTTTATTGATACAGCATTAGATTTTATATCTCTTCTTGCTTGTGAAGTAGAGTTTACAAGTTTAGAATCAACTAAAGCTTGACAAATCCAAGTTTGACCTTCAAATGTGTATTCATCCATATCTGTTGGAATGTCTTTTTTTGCAAAAACTCTTTTAAATTCAGCTTTTGCTTCTTCACCTTTTCCCATTCCATGAAATCTATTTACTATTTCAATAGCAAGTGAATCTTTTACTTCTTTTGGATGAAGAGTTTTATTTTCTACACCAATTTTTAATTCTTCGATTTGTTTTAATGATTTAGAAGATAATAATTCAAAATATCTCCACATTAATTCATCTGAAATTGATAAAATTTTACCAAACATATCAAAAGGTTCGTCCGTAACACCAATATAATTACCTAGTGATTTAGACATTTTTTGAACACCATCTAAACCTTCTAGAATTGGCATCATTAAAACAGCTTGTTGTTTCTTACAGTTATAAGCTTTTTGTAAAGTCCTACCCATTAAAAGGTTAAACTTTTGATCTGTTCCACCTAACTCTATATCAGTACCCATAGCAACTGAATCATAACCTTGAAGTAGTGGATATATAAATTCACTTACTGCAATTGGAGTATTTGATTCATATCTTTTTGAGAAATCATCTCTTTCTATCATTCTAGCAACTGTTAAATTTGAAGTAAGTGTAATTAAGCCTGCTGCTCCTAATTCTTTTAACCATTTAGAGTTAAATTTTACTTCTGTTTTAGATTCATCTAATATTTTAAACACTTGTTCTTTATAACTTTGTGCATTATCTAATACATTTTGTTCACTTAAAACTTTTCTTGTTTCACTTTTACCTGTTGGATCTCCAATAGTTGCTGTAAAATCTCCAATTAAAAACTGAACAATTCCTCCAAATTTTTGGAATAATGCTAATTTTTGAATTAAAACTGTATGTCCTAAGTGTAAATCAGGTGCAGTAGGATCAAAACCTGCCTTAACATAGAAGTTTTCACCCGTTTCATAATATCTTTTAATTAATTTTTCAATTGATTCAATATCAATAATTTCAGATGTCCCTCTTTTTATCTCTTCTAATGCTTCTTTTACTTTATTTTCCATTTATATCTTTACCTTTTTTTACCGCTTAGTATAAGCATCCTTTTTTGAGAAGAATTCTATAACTTTTACTTTTCTTTCAATAATTTTTCTTACTTCATCTATATTAGATTTATTTATTTCAAATTCTATATCACAATATTGTCTATACAAGTGTTGTTGTCTTCCGTACTCAACTGAAAGAATATATCCTTCATATTGTGACATGTACATTAAAACTCTTGCTAGTTCACCTTTTGTATTTGGCATACTAACTACCATTTTATATTGGTATAAAGTATCTTTTGTCCATGTACAAAAGAGCATTTGCTGTTTTGCTTTTATCTTATCATAGGCCTTATCACACATTTTGTGATGAATTACCGCTTCATTTCCATTTCTAAATGCTACCATATCGTCGCCAAATTTAGGGTGACAACAGTGGTCAAATGATACAGAATTTATACTAAAATTAGAATATATTAAGATATTGTCAAACTTAAATTCTTTAATTTTACTAGTTAGAATTTTAAATCTTGTAAGAATACCTCTATCTTTAACAATTTTTTTCTCAATAGTTTGCTTAACATGTTTAAAATAATCAAGAATTTCAGAAATTTTATAAGGTGTATCTATATTATAAATCTTTGAAACTTCTAAATTATATCTTGAAAAAACAGTATCAATAATATTTCTACCGTACATATTATCAATTTCTCTTTGTCTATGCAAGCATAAAAGTCTAATTTGCTTTTTTGCTCTTGACGTTTTTACCATATCAACCCATGAACACCTAGCAATTGAGACATCACCAGTTTCAATATTTACAATATCAGTACTTTTTAATTCAGTTAATAAAGGCTTTTTTATTTTATTAATAATACAAGAAACAGCATTTTTACCTACATCTGTATGAACAGCAAATGCAAAATCATAAGCTGTTGAACCAGTTGGTAAATTGTATATTTTACCCTTTGGAGAATAAACAACTATTTCTTCTACATATAAGTTTTCTTTTGTTTCTTGATAGAACTCTTCTACATTTTCATTTGAAAATTCTAAAGATTTTAACCAATTTAAATTTGTAGTATGTTTTACACCTGATTTATATTTCCAATGTGCAGCAATACCAAATTCAGCGACTCTATCCATTTCAAATGAACGTATTTGAATTTCATAAATCTTAGAATTATAAAAAACTGTTGTATGTATCGTTTGGTAACCATTTTCTTTAGGAGTTGCAATATAATCTTTGAATCTAGTGATTAATGGCTTATATTCTATATGAATACATCCTAAAACATTATAACAATCAATATCATCTTCAACTAATATTCTAATTGCAAAAAGATCAAGTACTTCTTCAATAGAAATCCCTTTTCTTTGCATTTTAAGATAAATAGAGTAATGATGTTTAATTCTACTATAGATTTTTATTTTATCTAAGTCATAACCATTTTTTGCTAATAATTTTTTAGTTGTAGATATAAATGTATTAAATGTTAATTGAATAGCATGCTGTTCTTCTTTTAAAAAGTCATCAATTATTTTATATTCTTTAGGATATATATAATAAAAAGCTAAATCTTCAAGTGCATTTTTTAGAGTAGAAATACCTAATCTATTTGCAATTGGTATATAAACAACAAGTGTTTCTTCTGAAATTCTTTTTTGCTTAGCCGGAGCTAAAGCATCAAGAGTAAGCATATTATGTAATCTATCACATAATTTAACAACTAAAACTCTAACATCATCAATTGAAGCAATTAACATTTTTCTAAAAGTAAGTGCTGATGAGATTAATTTTGAATCATTTACATGATCAGAAGGTATAAATTCATTCTCTCTTATTTCAACAATTTTTGTAAGTCCATCAACCATATGAGCAATATCACTTCCCCATCTTTGTTCAACATAATCAAGAGAAAAATTTGTATCTTCTACAACATCATGAAGTAGGGCAGTTGCTATAATTGATTCTTCCTTAGAAAAATGTGCTGTAATAGAAGCTACAAGTATAGGATGTACACAATAAGGTTCACCACTTTTTCTATATTGGCCTGAATGTGCTTCTATAATAAAATCAATTAAATCTTTTAGTTTTGGAGTAATTGTAGTTTGAGCTTCAAGCTCTTTGATAGCATCTTCGATAGTATTAATATATCGAACTTTTTTAATAAACGGATCCATATTAGGAGTAGACAAGTTATAAAAGCTAAGCTTTTATAACTATTCTTTGTCTACAAAACCTTCAATAACTAATAAACCACTTGCAATTTCATCAATAGCAATATCAGTATATTTCATTTTTTGAGTATTTTGTGCTAATAAAGGTTTTGCCCCTCTACTTAACTCATCAGCTCTTTGTCCAACAGCAATAGCTAAAATATATCTATCATTATTTGTTTTTTCTAAAGCTTTTGACATTCTTTCTTCTAATCTCATATTTCTTCCTTATTTAATTTCTATTTAACGATTGAACATTTACTCATATCACCATTAATGATTTTAAGTAAGTTCCCTTTTTCATTCATATTAGCAACAACAATTGGTAGTTTATTGTCTTTTGCTAATGCAATAGCTGTATCATCCATAACCTTGATTCTATCTTCTAAAGCTTGATCATAAGTTATTGTTTCTAATTTTACAGCATCTGGATATTTCATTGGATCTTTGTCATAAACTCCATCAACTTTTGTTGCTTTAATTAATAATGAAGCACCAATTTCTGTAGCTCTTAACGTCGCTGCTGTATCAGTAGTAAAATATGGGTTACCTGTACCTGCACTAAAAATAACAACTCTATTTTTTTCTAAATGTCTAATTGCTTTTCTTACAATAAATGGTTCAGCAATTTGTTCCATTTTAATAGCTGTTTGTAGTCTTGCTTTTAAACCTTTATATTCTAGGGCTTCTTGCATTGCAATACCATTAATAACAGTACCAAGCATTCCCATATAATCACCACTTGTTCTTTTTATAATACCATCAGCAGCAGCACTTACACCTCTAATAATATTTCCACCACCAATAACAATACCAACTTCCACACCATTTTCAACGAGTTCTTTTATCTCTTCAGCTATATAATCTAGTATCTTAGTATCAATACCATATCCTTCAGCGCCGGCTAATGCTTCACCTGAAAATTTTACAAGTACTCTTTTGTTCATTTGTGTGTCCTTTATAGTTTTGCGATTTTATCCTAATTTTGTTTAATTTCTAATTAATAAAGTTTTAACTAAGCGCCCATTCATAAAATGGGATTACATTTATTTTAAAATTTTCATGTGAAATTTTCTCATCATTAGAAATTGTGATGATATTTAGTTCTTTTATTTGATACTCATCCATTATTTTATAAATTTTTCTTAAGGCTGAATTTACTAAAAGAGTATTAAAAAATGGTATCCCAACTATTGCAATATTTTTTGACTTAATATAAAAATCAATATTATCTAAATAGTAAATATTCTTATATTTATCAATTAATTCTAAAAAAATCATATTTGTAAACTCATTCTTAAATTTTTTATTATGACTTATTGCATTTAAAAAAGAGTGATTGTATGAATATATTTTTTTATTTGCTTTTTCTTGATTATATTTTGATACAAAATAGATTGTTTTATTATTCTCAAATATTTTACACGTTTCATAAAATTTATCTTTAGAAATTTTTATTTTATTTTTTAATGTTGTAAATAATTGATATAAAGATTTTTTTTCATCAATATTTTCAAATAATAGTTTTAATATCTCTAATTGAGTTTCATTTTGAACTTGTAATTTTATTATTTCTTGTAATCTTTGTACTTTTTTATGTTCTTCAATATTTATTACTTCTGATAAGTTCCCATATTTAAAAAAATTATTGAAACTTTGTAGCATATTTTGATGTCTATTATCGTGCAATAAATACTCTTCAAAATCTAAAGCACTTACTGTAATATTTTTAAAACCTCTTATACTTTTAGGAATACTAGTTGAAATAATAATATTGTCACAATATGGAAGTTCAAATTCAAAAGAAAAGTTTTCTAATACTAATACTGTGATTTGGTTTTGTCGTAAAAAAAGAGCTAAATTATCTTTTACTTCTTCCAAAGAATTTCTTGGGTCTTTTAGGTCAATATATATATAATCTTTGGTTTTGAAATTTGATAAAAAATCATAAATAAGATAACTCTTACCCGTTTTACTAGCACCTGTGATAATAGTCTTTGGATGAGTTATTCTTATTTTTCGTTCTACAAATGTAATTTTTGAAAAGTTAAATTCATAGCAATTTTCAAGTGTTTTCATTTTAACTTGTCTAATTACTATTTATTTTTTATAAGTATAATTGCTTCTTTTATTGCATTAAGATAACTTTTTAAATTTACTTTTTCATTTTTATAAGCAATATTAAATGCAGTTCCATGATCAACAGAAGTTCTAATAATTGGTAAATTTAAACTAACATTTATACTTTGATCAAAATATAAAGCTTTTAATGGAGCTAAACCTTGGTCATGATACATTGCAACAAAATATTTATAGTTTTTTCTTGACATTGGTGAGAATGCTGTATCTGGTACTAAAGGACCTGTAAAAACTTTTTCATCAAGTTTTTTATTTGCATTTTTTATTGCTTTGAATATTTCTACTTCTTCATCACCTAAAACACCATTATCACTTGCATGTGGATTTAAACCTAATACACCAATATTTTTAGAATTAACACTTTTTTGAAAATCAAGTAAAAATCTTGTTAAATCTTCTGTATTTATTTTTTTAGGAACTTTTTTTAGTGGTATATGCTCGGTAAATAAACCAACAAACATCTTTTTACAGCCAAGCATCATTATTGCATTTTGTCCAAAATAATCTCTTAAAACTTCAGTATGACCTTTGTATGAAATATCTGCTTTATTCCAAGCTTCTTTATTTATAGGTAAAGTACAAATAGCATCAACTTTTTTCTTATCTGCTAATTTAATTGCATCCATAAATGAATTATAAGAGTATCTTCCAGATTTTTTAGTAACATAGCCTGGCTTTAATTCAAATATGCCTTTTGTATCAAATGTTTTAAAATCATTTGGTATATCTAATTTTAATTCATTGGCTGCTAGTTTTAACATTTTATTGTTTATACAATATATTGGTTGACAAATTTTAGAAATTTTTTCATGAGAGCGTAGAGCAATTTCTACTCCAATCCCATTTATATCTCCAATACTTATTGCTATTTTTGGTTTCATTTTGAACCTTTTATATTAATTCTTTCATATCTATAATTGCTTTTTCTAATCCTGTAAAAACAGATCGTGCAATTATACTTTGACCTATATTTAATTCGCTAATATTTTTAATAGAAGAGATTTCTTTAACATTTTGATAATTTAAACCATGTCCTGCTGCTACTTTTAATTTATTCTTTTTAGCAACTTTACAAGCAGTTTTTATCTCTTTTATTGATTTTTTTAATTTATTTTTTAACTCTTTTCTTGGAAGTTCTAACTCTTTAATTGTATGATGAGTTGTCGATAATCCTGAGTTTAACATTGCATAAACATTAGCAAAAGTCCCTGTATGAAGTTCAATCCATTTAACATTTAATTTTGATGCTAATTCAATAATCTCTTCTTTTGGGTCAATAAAAAGTGAAACTTCTATCTCTTCATCATGAAGTTTTTTTATAACTTTTTGAAGTTTTTCAAAATTTCCTTTTACATCTAATCCGCCTTCTGTTGTAACTTCAGCTCTATTTTCAGGAACTAATGTTGCACGTGCAGGTTTTAGTTTGCAAACAATATCAATAATATCTTCATTTATTGAACACTCCAAATTTACAGGAAGAGAAGATTGTTCACAAATAACTTTTGCATCATTATCATGAATATGTCTTCTATCCTCTCTTAAATGAATAGTGATTTGATTAGCACCTGCAATTTTACAAATTGATAGGGCATCAACTGGATTTGGATCGTTTATTTTTCTAGCTTCTCTTAAAACCGCAATATGGTCTATATTTACACCAAGTAACAAAATTATTTCCTTTAATTTAAGATAAATCTTTTAATGTATTAATATTAGCCGCTAATTTATTTTGAACTTCTAAATATTCATCATCAGGATTTGAATCAGCAACAATTCCTGCACCAGCTTGGAAAATTAGAGTATCATCTGTTAGCATAGTAGTTCTAATTGTAATTGTAGAATCCATATTTCCATTAAAACCAAAATATGCAATACTTCCAGCATAGAAATTTCTTTTAATTCCTTCATACTGTGCTATTAATTCCATTGCCCTAATTTTTGGAGCACCTGACATTGTTCCTGCTGTAAAAGTTGCTGCAAATAAATCAAACATATCATATTTATCATCAATAACTGCCTCAACATCAGAAACTATATGCATTACATGTGAATATCTCTCAATTCTCATTAAATCACTTACTTTAACAGTACCTGGTTTAGCAACACGACCTACATCATTTCTACCTAAATCAACAAGCATTAAATGCTCAGCTCGCTCTTTACTATCATTAATAAGCTCTTTTTCCATTGCTAAATCTTTATCAATAGTAGAACCTCTTTTTCGTGTACCTGCAATTGGTCTTAAAAGTAAATGTCCATCTTGAAGTTTTATCATTACTTCAGGTGAAGAACCTGCAATTGAAAAGTTTTCATACTCTAAAAAGAAAAGATAGGGACTTGGATTTTTACTTCGTAAAGCTCTGTAAAAACTAAAATGGTCAACTTTTGCTTTTTGAATAAATCTATTTGACATTAAAATCTGAAATACATCTCCTGATTTAATCATTTCTTTTGATTTTGCAACCATTTCAAAAAACTCATCTTTTGAAAAATTAAATTTACCTTCATCTAAAATTTCAGCTTTTTTAGGTGCATTATATTTATAAGGTGTATAAAGTTCTTTTTCTATTTTATCAAGTTCATCTTTTTTTGATTCAACAGATGTAATCATTACAAGTTTTGATGTTTTATGAGAAAAACCTAAAATTATATTAGGTCTGATTAAATCTAAATCAGGAATATTTAATTGGTCAACAAGATTACTCATTGAATCTTTTAATCTAGGTTCAAACTCTTTACCCATATCATAACCGACATTTCCAATAAAACCATCAACTAAACCAATTCCAAGTTCACTAGCTTTTTGCTTATAAAATTCTTTATCAAATTTTTTATAATACTCTTGTAAAAATTTTAATGGATTAGAGTTTACTTTAGATACTACACCTTCTTCATTTTTATGAAAACAAGTATTATTTTCATACCATACTCGTTCTCTTTGACCTATAATAACAAATGAATAGTTTCCCTCACTCGAATTAATTGTACTTTCAAAAAGAAATGTTATTTCATTCTTGTATAATACTTTTATTTTTTCATAAATTGAAACAGGTGTAAATTGGTCTAAAAAAAGTTCTTTACTATAAAAATTCATATTAACTCAGCTTTTAAAATTTAAGAATATAAGCACTTGATACATTAAGCTTATTCTTGATATTTTTTATATTCTCACTAGCACTTGCTCTTGATGAATATGGTCCTATTAAAACTTTATTGAAAAGTTTTCCTTTTATATTAACTTGATAAATTTTATATTTTAAATTTGCATTTCTAATTCTATTAATATATGAATTAGAAGGTTTTTTTGAAAATGCACCTATTTGAACAAAATATCCTTTTGGAGCACTACTTGAAATATCTTTTACTAAATCTTGTACAGATTTTTTAGGGGCTTTTTTAACTACTTCTTTTTTCTTAACTATATTTTTAACTACTTCTTTTTTTACAACTTTTTTTTCTGGAGTAACCTTAGCTTCAATTTTTTGAATTGTTTCGTCTAAGATATCATCTGAAATTTGTTCTTTATTATTTTCTGCAATCTCTTTTTGTTCATTTATTGCATTTATTTTTTCTTCAGAACTAACTTCTTGTTTTTGATTTTCAGTAGCATCATTTTTGATTCTTTCATTCATAATCTTTTGAAAGTTCTCTTCTATATTATTATCTTCAGTAGTTGTTCTTGTTTCAATTGGATCAGTTTTGTTATTTGTAAAAGCATCTTCTTTTGAATCATCAGTTAAAAGACGTATTATTATAATTGTAAATAAAAATAAGATAACAAGAACAAGACCTAATATTAGGTACTTTTTCTTGTTGTTTTCTTCATTAGTATTTGGTTCATCAAGCATGATATTCCCTAATTGGGTATCATTTTCTTTATTAATATTTTTATCAATATTTTCATTAGAGATAGTACTGTTTTCTCCAATTGAAGATTGAACTTCTTCTAATTCACTTAATTTTTGTTCTAACTCTTCTCTTTCTTGTTGAAGATGAACTTTCTTTATAAACTCTTCGCCTTTTATTTCCATAACTGATCCTTATTTAATAAATTACCTAGTAAATATTCTTAATACGTAGATTGAGTATAAATCACAAAATTAGATGCTAGTTCTTTTAACTCTTGTGCTATTGTTTCTTGT